>NZ_JAFGYW010000076.1:0-752 GCF_017491595.1 Pseudomonas sp. 51_B | reverse complement strand
TAGACCGAGTGATGGTCATCGAGTTTGTAGATCAGGCCGGCGTAACGGGTCAGGTTGCGGGTGACTTTGAAGTCGCCGTCGGCGCTGCGATCGTCGTAGTCATACCAGTCCAGACGACTGCCGAGGATCAACGTCAGCGGGTCGGCCAGGCTCAAGCGCGTGGTCAGGTAAACCGCGTCCTGAGTGGTGACGTTGCGCGATTTGCCGCTACGCACGAAGTCAGGTTTTGGCGCGGCGATCGGCAGGCCGGTGTCGTAGGGCGAGTATTCCTTGGTGGTGGCGTCGTACACCCGATTGCTGGCGCCGACTACCAGTTCGTGGGTACGGCCGAACGCTTCGAACGGGCCGCTGGCGAAACCATCGAAGGCGCGTTGCTTGTCGGTGTGGTGCGATTGGTAGGCGGTGGTTTCCAGCGGGCCGTCGTAGCGCGACAAATACGTGCCGGAGAATTCGCCTTCGGTTGTCGAAGTGGAACCGCCGAGGTGCAGTTTCCAGTCGTTGTCGAAACGGTGTTCGACTTCACCGAATACGGTGTCGACTTGCAGCTTGCGGTTTTCCCAGTCGGTGCCCGGGTAAGTGGAGCGGGGCAGGTCGAGGTGGTGGCCGTCTTCGCCGATCGGCAGGCCGCCCCAGAAATAATTGGTCTGATCGTTCTGCCGGGAGAAACCGAGGGTCGCCGTGGTGCTGTCGCTCAGGTCGGCTTCACCGATGGCGTAGAACAGGCCGTGATCGTTTTCTTCCTTGTCGCGAAA
>NZ_JAFGYW010000075.1:0-759 GCF_017491595.1 Pseudomonas sp. 51_B | reverse complement strand
AGCAATACCGTCGTGGCGTACGTCGAGGCGGGCGGCGACGCGATCCGCGTGTTCGACGTCGAGCAACTCGTCGCGCCCGGCGAAGTCGGTGCGCGGCCGCTGCTGCCTTCGGCGCGCTATCACCCGGCGCCCGGCGAGTTCGCGCCGGGCGACCTGCGGCTGCCGTGGCGCGATGCCGGCGAATCGGTCGACGCGCGCGCTGCGTCCGACGCCGGCGACGCGCCGCCCGCGGTGATCGGCACGCTCGCGCGCGCGCTCGGCGCGCAGGTGCCGGGCCGGCTCGTGACGAGCGCGAAAAGCTGGCTGTCGCACGCGTCGGTCGATCGTCTCGCGCCGATCCTGCCGTGGGGCGCGGCCGATGCGCACGGCAAGGTGTCGCCCGTCGCGGCGTGCGCGAGCTATCTCGCGCACGTGCGCGCCGCATGGAACCGCCGCTTTCCGGATGCGCCGCTCGAACGGCAGGACATCGTGCTCACCGTGCCCGCGTCGTTCGACGACGGCGCGCGCGCGCTCACGCTCGAAGCCGCGCGACTCGCGAAGCTGCCCGCGCTGCGCTTGCTGGAGGAGCCCCAGGCCGCGTTCTACGACTGGCTGTTCCATCATCGCGACACGCTGCGCGACGAGCTGGCGCGCACGCGCCTCGTGCTCGTGTGCGACGTCGGCGGCGGCACGACCGACCTCACGCTGATCAAGGTGCACGTCGAGAACGGCGAGCCGCGGTTGACGCGCATCGGCGTGGGCGATCACCTGATGCTCGGC
>NZ_JAFGYW010000074.1:0-780 GCF_017491595.1 Pseudomonas sp. 51_B | reverse complement strand
GGTTGAAGGTCGGGAAGCGGCGCGCGAAGCCGTCGTGGTGGGGATCGGGGTTGGTGTGGTTTCAGCGGCGGAGTTCGGCGCCGACTCACGGGTCTGCGCGTTGCCGATCACCGACTGCACGAGGCGCCTGACCGAAACCCTGGTGTGCTTGCGCGAACAGAGTTCGCGGCGGGTGGTGGCGACGTTTCTCGATATGGTTCGCGAGAGCCTGACCTGACTCACTCCCTGTCCTGATCGTTCCCACGCTCTGCGTGGGAATGCCTCAACGGACGCTCCGCGTTCGGCTTTGGATGGGACGCAGAGCGTCCCGGGCTGCATTCCCACGCAGAGCGTGGGAACGATCACGGTGCGGCTAGCGCCAGATCAAAAAACGCCTGAATCAAGCGCAACTCGCGCCGGCGCTCCATGCAGCCAATCATGTGCCGGTTCACCAGCCCTTCCCCGGCAATCGGGATCGCCACCACGCGCGGGTCATGACTGACCTCCACCGATGACACCACACCGACCCCCAACTCGGCCGCGACCGCTTCGGTCACCGCCTCGCGACTGTCCAGCTCCAGCAACACCCGCGGCTGAATCGACGCCTGCATACACTCCTGGTCAAACGTGCGCCGGGTAATCGAACTTGGCTCGCGCAGGACCATGATCACTTGGTCCAGCTCCTTGAGTTTCACTTCTGCGGAGCGATTCGCCCAGCGATGCCCCGCCGGCACCAGCGCGCAGATCCGCGATTCGCTGAGCGCTTGCAGATGCAGGCCCTTGCGCGGCTCGACCTCGGTC
>NZ_JAFGYW010000073.1:0-790 GCF_017491595.1 Pseudomonas sp. 51_B | reverse complement strand
GGTCTGTTCAAGAGCGGCTGGGCGCAATTGCTGCAACTGGCCATCGAAAATCTCGACGGCGTGGTCATCGCTCGCGTCGAGGTCACCAGCGTGATCGCCGCGCACAAGGCCCAGGCGCAGCTTCCGGGACTGGCCAACGTCAAGAACGTCGTCGCCGTCGCGTCCGGCAAGGGCGGCGTGGGCAAATCCACTACCGCTGCCAACCTCGCGCTGGCGCTGGCCCGTGAAGGCGCCAAAGTCGGCATCCTCGACGCCGATATCTACGGCCCGAGCCAGGGCATCATGTTCGGCATCCCCGAGCGCACCCGTCCTGAGGTCAAGGATCAGAAGTGGTTCGTGCCGCTCAAGGCCCTCGGTGTGGAAGTCATGTCGATGGCGTTCCTGACCGACGACAACACGCCGATGGTCTGGCGCGGGCCGATGGTTTCCGGGGCGCTGCTGCAGTTGGTTACGCAAACCGCGTGGGGCGATCTGGATTATCTGGTCATCGACATGCCGCCAGGCACCGGCGACATTCAACTGACTCTGGCGCAGAAAGTCCCGGTGGCCGGTGCGGTGAGCGTCACTACGCCGCAGGACCTGGCGCTGCTCGACGCACGCAAAGGCGTGGAAATGTTCCGCAAGGTCAACATTCCGGTGCTGGGCGTGGTGGAAAACATGGCGGTGCACATCTGCTCGAACTGCGGGCATGCCGAACATCTGTTCGGTGAAGGCGGCGGCGAGAAGCTGGCCACCCAGTACGGCGTCGAACTGCTGGCCTCGCTGCCGCTGTCGATGCTGATCCGCGAAC
>NZ_JAFGYW010000072.1:0-817 GCF_017491595.1 Pseudomonas sp. 51_B | reverse complement strand
CGCAAGCCGATCAGCATCGACAAGATGACCTTCGACGAAGTGTTGGCCAAGCAAGAGCTGGGTCTGACGCTAAGCGTGCCGAACCGTCTGCAGGAAGATGGCGAGGCTGAAGAGCTGGCCGTGCAATTGCGCGTCAATTCGATGAAGGACTTCAACCCGGCCAGCCTGGTCGAGCAAGTGCCTGAGCTGAAAAAACTGATGGAACTGCGCGATGCGCTGGTGGCCCTCAAAGGCCCGCTGGGTAACGCACCTGCGTTCCGTAAAGCGATCGAAGGCGTGCTCGCCGACGACGAATCCCGCGGTCGCGTACTCGGTGAGCTGGGCCTGAACGCCGCAGCCCCGGACGCCTGAGACTCTTGCCAAGGAAGCCAACACAATGAGCACTAGCGCAGCACAAGAGAAGAGCGCCGCCAGCGGCGAATACAGCATTCTCGACAGCATCATCGCCGAAACCCGTCTGACCCCGGACGACGAAGCCTACGACATCGCCAAGCGTGGCGTGTCGGCGTTCATCGAAGAGCTGCTCAAGCCGCAGAACAACGGTGAGCCGGTCAAGAAAGCCATGGTTGACCGCATGATCGCCGAGATCGATGCCAAGCTCAGCCGTCAGATGGACGAGATCCTGAACCACCCGGATTTCCAGGCGCTGGAATCGTCGTGGCGTGGTCTGCAGTTGCTGGTCGACCGCACCAACTTCCGCGAAAATATCAAGATCGAAATCCTCAACGTCTCCAAAGAAGACCTGCTGGACGATTTCGAAGATTCGCCGGAAGTCATGCAGTCGGGCCTGTACAAGCATATCTACACCGCTGAATAC
>NZ_JAFGYW010000071.1:0-825 GCF_017491595.1 Pseudomonas sp. 51_B | reverse complement strand
TGACCAATCCGGCTGGCAGCGAGATGAAGATCACCCTGAGCAATGGTGAAGTCATCACCATTGGCAAAGGTTTGACCGAAGGCTCTATCACGGTTCCAGCACCAGCCAACACCGTCTATGTCGATGCTGGCAATGTGAGTGTGAGCGTCACTGGAGCTACTGGTGGTGACTTCGAGAAGCTGAACGTCAGCCCAACACCGGCTGTGACCGCCATCACCGACACCATCGATACCTCGACGGTGACTCTGACCGCGACCCCAAGCGTGACCGAAGGCGGCACCGTGGTGTACACCGCCACCGTCAACGCACCGGTTACTGGTGCTCCGCTGGTGATCACCCTGGCCAACGGCCAGACCATCACCATCCCGGTCAACGCCAGCTCTGGCTCGGTCGACTACGTTGCGCCAAACAACGTCTACAACACCAACACGCCGCTGACTAACAGCATCACCAACGTCACCGGTGGCAACTACGAGAAGCTCGAGACTGCTGGTAACCCGACCACTTCGGTTACCGATGATCCGGCGAAGCTGGACAGCACCGGCTTGAGCCTCAGCGCCACTGGCACCGTTCAGGAAGGTGGCAGCATCGTCTACACCGCTACCCTGACCAATCCGGCCGGTAGCGAGATGAAGATCACCCTGAGCAATGGTGAAGTCATCACCATTGGCAAAGGTTTGACCGAAGGCTCGATCACTGTCCCAGCACCAGCCAACACCGTCTATGTCGATGCTGGCAATGTGAGTGTGAATGTCACCGGCACCACCGGTGGTGACTTCGAGAAACTGGACGTCAGCCCGGCACCGGCTGTGACCGCTATCACCG
>NZ_JAFGYW010000070.1:0-827 GCF_017491595.1 Pseudomonas sp. 51_B | reverse complement strand
GATCAAACCCGATCACATGGTGCTCGAAGCGCTGATGAAGATGGCCGAGAAAAACGTCGGCGCCTTGCTGGTGGTCGAAGACGACAAAGTGGTCGGCATCATCAGCGAGCGTGACTATGCACGCAAACTGGTGCTGCACGGGCGCTCTTCGGTGGGCACGCCAGTGCGCGACATCATGGTCAAGGACGTGATTACCGTGGATACCCGGCAAACCGTCGACACCTGCCTGGGGATCATGTCGGACAAACGCCTGCGCCACTTGCCGGTGGTCGAGGACGGCCAGTTGATCGGCCTGTTGTCGATCGGCGACCTGGTGAAAGAGGCGATTGCCGAACAGGCCGAGCTGATCAAACAGCTGGAGCAGTACATTCGCGGGGAGTGAGCCCACCGCCGTGATCCCCTTGTGGGAGCGAGCCTGCTCGCGAATGCGATTTCACCTTCAACATTGATGTCGGCTGATACACCGCTTTCGCGAGCAGGCTCGCTCCCACAGGTTTGATTTGTGTTCAGTTCTCTTCTTTGCGAGGTTTCACCGGATGAGAATCCTCGGCATCCTTTGCCTGCTCTTGACCCTCGGTGGTTGCAGTTCGCTGCTGTTCTACCCGGAACCGGGCCAGATCTTCAACCCGGACAAGGCCAAACTCGAATACCGCACCGTCACCCTGATCACCGCCGATGGCTTGAAGCTCAACGCCTGGTGGCTGCCGGCCAAACCTGGCGTCGAGGTCAAAGGCACGGTCCTGCATCTGCACGGCAACGGCGGCAATCTGCCGATGCATCTGGGCGGCAGCTGGTGGTTGCCGAAGAACGGCTATCAGGTCTTGTTG
>NZ_JAFGYW010000006.1:0-225219 GCF_017491595.1 Pseudomonas sp. 51_B | reverse complement strand
GCGATGCCGTGGGGAGCTTCCTGGGCCTTGCGATGATCGGCAGCCCGCAGAAGGTCAGAGCCAAGGTGGAGGTACTGCTAGAGCAGACGGGCGCGGACGAGCTGATCTTCACCTGTGATCTGTACGAACATGCAGACCGTGTTCGGTCCTATGAGCTGCTAGCGCAAGCGCTCAAGGCGCAGTGACGCTCTTCGCGGGTGGCCCCGCGAAGAAGGCCCGCATCAATTACGGCGGTAGACAATTTCCTTACTACCGCCTTCGCAGCTGCCAATCACTTTGCCATTGACCTCACCCTTCTGCACGACCTCCAGGGTGTAGCCTTGAACACCCTTGGCGTCGAGCTTTTGGGCAATCTCAGCCTTGAGCTCTTCACAGGGTTTACCAGCCGCCATCGTACCGCTCGCCACTGCCATCAAGCCTACCGCAAACATCAGTTTCTTCATCGATTGCATTCCTTGTACAGATGAGAAAGCTTGAAGAACGCCGCTTGGGCGCTCTCCAGAGTTATAACGCCATCACGCCCGGCTGAGCCAGAGCGGTCATGTTTCAGCTATTGGCGATACGGAAGCCGACTTTCAGCGTGACCTGAAAATGCTCAACCTTGTTGTCGCGGATATGGCCACGGGTTTCGACGACCTCGAACCACTCCATATGCTTGATGCTCTTGCCGGCTTCGGCCAGGGCATTGTTGATCGCGTCTTCGATGCTGGTCTGGGACGAACCTACCAGCTCGGTCTTTTTGTAGGTGTGATGATCGGACATGGCACTCTCCTTGGGGGACGGTGAAATTCAGCCTAGCAGCGCAGGCCTGGTTTACCTGCGAGCGGTGACTGCTCGCTAAAGTTCGATCGCACTTTCCCCACGCCCAGTAGTCGCATTCCTTAGAGCCCATACTGCGAAGGAGAGTCAACATGCACCGCAACTCGCTGCGTAAAAAATCCCTGGAGAGCATGGAAGCGGAGATCGAAAGCCTCCTGAAAAGCCTGGAGAGCCTGAAGCACGACGCCTCTGAGGAAACCCAAAAATCAGTGAAGGCAATGCGCAGCAGCGCTGAAAGTGCACTGCGCCATTCGCGCAGCCTGATCAGCGATGCCTATGAGGAGGTCAAGGAGCGTACCCGCCAGACCGGCATCGCAACCCGCGACTATGCCCAAGAGCACCCATACACCACCGCAGGCGTAGCCATCGGCGCACTGGGCCTGCTGGCGGCGTACCTGCTGTGCAAGCGCAACTAAGCGTTCTGCCTGGCAAGCTCGGCACGTAGCCACTGCGCCAATTGCTCGGCGCGCCCGTCAGCGGCGCGCCTGGGCACCCACAACGCCAGCGCGGCAGGGGTTGGCGAAAAGCCCCAAGGTGCGCTCAGGCGCCCCGCTTGCAGGTCATCAGCGACCAATGGCTGCGGCGCTATCGCCACGCCCAAGCCGGCAACCGCGGCTTCGAGCAAGTAATACAGATGCTCGAACCCCTGGCCGTAATTCAAAGCCTCAGCCCCCAGCCCCTGATCAGCTGCCCATGTCGGCCACGCCTGTGGTCTGGAAGTGGTATGCAGCAAGGCCTCACTGAGCAGCGCCTCGGCAGGCGCAGCGCGCAGGCGCTCAAAACCAGTAAAGTGCGGGCTCAGCACCGGGCCTATGCGCTCCTGAACGAGCACATGAACTTGCATATCTGCCGGCCATGGCGGTTCGGCATATACCAAAAGCGCATCCAGACCGGGCCGACGTGGATCCAGATCGCCTTCACCCGCAGAAAGGTGCAAGCGTAATTCAGGCAACTCAGCGTTCAACCGCCCCAAGCGGGGTATGAACCAGCGGGCCAGAAGGCTGCCGGAGCAACCCAAAACGAACGGTGCCTGGCTTAGATCGCGATTCAACTGCGCACACACACTGCGCAGCCGGTCGAACGCCTCCGCGCTGGCGTCTCGCAGACGCAACCCGGCATCTGTGAGTTTGATGCCCCGCCCGTCCTTGACGAACAGGGCCACGCCCAAATGCTCTTCAAGCACTTTGATCTGCCGGCTCACGGCCCCATGAGTAACATGCAGCGCTTCGGCCGCCTGGCTGACGCTGTTGAGCCTGGCAGTGGCTTCGAAAGCCCTGAGGGCGTTGAGGGGAGGAAGGTCGTGGGCCATGATACCTGTGAGTTTTCCTGACAAGTTTGCGCAATCTTATCGGTTTTCAACCGGGCTTGGCGTGGTTAGAGTAAAGCCCATCACTCATTCATCACGCCTTGGAGCGCCCCATGACCCAGTCCCAATACCGTCCCGGCCCCGACGCCAACGGCCTGTTCGGCTCGTTCGGCGGCCGCTATGTGGCTGAAACCCTGATGCCACTGGTGCTGGACTTGGCCCGCGAATACGAAGCAGCCAAGGCCGACCCTAAGTTCCTCGAAGACCTGGCGTACTTTCAGCGCGACTACATCGGCCGCCCGAACCCTTTGTACTTCGCTGAGCGCCTGACCGAGCACTGCGGCGGCGCCAAGATTTTCTTCAAACGTGAAGAGCTCAACCACACCGGCGCGCACAAGGTGAACAATTGCATTGGCCAGGTGCTGTTGGCCAAACGTATGGGCAAGAAGCGCCTGATCGCCGAAACCGGCGCCGGCATGCACGGCGTGGCGACTGCCACCGTGGCCGCGCGTTTTGGCCTGCCTTGTGTGATTTACATGGGTGCCACCGACATCGAGCGCCAGCAGGCCAACGTGTTCCGCATGAAGCTGCTGGGTGCCGAAATCGTGCCAGTGACCGCCGGCACCGGTACTCTCAAGGACGCCATGAACGAGGCGTTGCGTGACTGGGTCACCAATGTCGACGACACCTTCTACCTGATTGGCACCGTAGCCGGCCCGCACCCGTATCCGGCCATGGTCCGCGACTTCCAGTCGATCATCGGCAAGGAAACCCGCGCCCAGTTGCAAGAAAAGGAAGGTCGCCTGCCAGATAGCCTGATCGCCTGTGTTGGCGGCGGCTCCAATGCCATGGGCCTGTTCCATGAATTCCTTGAAGAGCCAAGCGTGCAGATCATCGGCGTGGAAGCTGGCGGCCACGGTGTCGATACCGACAAACACGCAGCCAGCCTCAACGGCGGCGTCCCAGGCGTATTGCACGGCAACCGTACCTACCTGTTGCAGGACAACGACGGCCAGATCACCGACGCCCACTCGATTTCCGCCGGCCTCGACTACCCAGGCATTGGCCCTGAGCACGCCTACCTGCACGAAGTAAAGCGCGTGGAATACGTCAGCATCACCGACGACGAAGCGCTGGATGCATTCCACGCCACCTGCCGCCTGGAAGGCATCATTCCAGCGCTGGAAAGCGCCCACGCCCTGGCCGAAGCCATCAAGCGGGCACCCGGCCTGCCTAAGGACCACCTGATGGTGATCTGCCTGTCCGGCCGCGGCGACAAAGACATGCAAACCGTGATGAACCATATGGCAGCCCAGGAGAAACAGGCATGAGCCGTCTTGAACAACGCTTCGCCGAACTGAAGGCCGAAGGCCGCTCCGCGCTGGTCACCTTCGTCACGGCTGGCGACCCTGGCTACGCGGCATCGCTGCAGATCCTCAAAGGTCTGCCGGCAGCCGGCGCCGATGTCATCGAACTGGGTATGCCGTTCACCGACCCCATGGCCGACGGCGTTGCCATCCAGCTTGCCACCCTGCGTGCTCTGGAAGCTGGCCAGACCCTGGCCAAAACCCTGCAGATGGTTCGCGAATTCCGTGTGGATAACCACACCACACCTATCGTGCTGATGGGTTACTACAACCCCATTCACCGCTTCGGTGTGGATAACTTCGTCGCCCAAGCCAGAGAAGCGGGTGTCGATGGCTTGATCATCGTCGACCTGCCACCTGAGCACGACGCCGAATTGGCCACGCCGGCCCAGGCAGCGGGCATCGATTTCATCCGCCTGACCACCCCGACCACCGATGACGCGCGTCTGCCGCGGGTACTGGAGCGCAGCTCCGGGTTCGTCTATTACGTCTCGGTGGCCGGTGTAACGGGTGCAGGCTCGGCAACCACCGAGCACGTGACCGAGGCCATCGCCCGCCTGCGTCGGCATACCGACCTGCCGATCAGTGTCGGTTTCGGGATCCGTACGCCAGAGCAGGCTGCTGCAATCGCACGTCTGGCCGATGGTGTGGTGGTAGGTTCGGCGCTGGTCGACAAGATTGCCCAGGCCAAAGACGCCGATCAGGCAGTGAGTGATGTACTGAGCCTTTGCTCGGCACTGGCCGAAGGCGTGCGCGGCGCACGCCGCTAAATCGCGCTGGCTGCTTCACGGGTTCACCTGCGAAGCAGCCAGCGAGGTTACGCAGGTTAACTCGCCAACAACTCTGCACAAGCTAACCCCCGAATATCGAGAGATTCAAAGGCCGCACGGCCCCCATCCAAATTGCATGATCGCGATGATCGGCCAGCTCATCGCCAGTCAGCGGGTGCAGAAATACCACAAGCCCCTTGCGATACAGCGCCAGCCAGGGCAACACGACCCCTACGAATTCCGGCTCGAAAGCCAGCTGGCAGCTCCAGTCCGGGTGCGGCCCGACCGGTTTCTGATGCATGCGCCCCATGCTCACGGGAAACAGCCGCGCTGCCTCTTCGCACAGCTCACGTGCCTGCTCGAAGGTGGACGCATCGTAGTAGATATGGGCGTGATAGCCCTTGATTCTTTGCACGTTGACTCCTGAAAACCCTGCAATCAGCCAGTGCGCTCATGCTCCAGCCAGTCGACGAAACGCTCGATCAATACCCCGCGCCGTTTACGCGGCGGCAATACCACATGATAGCCCCGCCGCGACTTCAGGCTGCCCTCCATAGGCCGGCATAGCAAACCCTGATCCACCAAGCCATCGACCAAGTGCCGCCAACCGATGGCTACTCCTTGGCCCGCAATCGCCGCCTGGATCAGCAGCGTGTAGTTATCGAAACGCAATTGGCCGGGCGGTGGTGCCGCCTCGACGCCCAGCCCCCGAAAGACGCCGGCCCAGTCGAACCAGCGGCTGGCCTGTTCACCTTTCAAATGCAGCAGCGGCAGCCGTTGCAAAGCCGCGGCTGACAAGGGTTTGCCATGAATCAGCCGAGGGCTGCAAACCGGGAATACCTCTTCGTCGAACAGCCAGCGGCTCTCACCTTGGTGAAAGCGCCCATCGCCGAACAGTATCGCCACATCGATATCCGGGCGCAGCATCCCCTGGCTGCGCTCACCGGTCACCAAGCTCACGTCCACCTGTGGATAAGCCTCGTGAAAGCGCTGCAGCCGGGGCATCAGCCAGAAAGCCGCAAAGGCGAAGTCAGTGGCTACCTGAAGCACCTCGCGCTGCCCGCGACCGCTGGCCTGGGCGATGCCATCCTCCATGGCCTGTAAGCCTTGGTGGACCTGCTCGAACAGCATCTGACCGGCTTCGGTCAGCTCGATACCCCGGTAAATGCGATCGAACAGGCGGGCGCCCAGTTGTTCTTCCAGCCTCTTTATCTGCTGGCTCACAGCCGGTTGGGTAGTGCCTAGGGCCAGGGCGGCGGCGGTGAAACTGCGCAAGCGTGCGGCAGCCTCAAATACCCGCAGGGAATCCAGCGACAGTTCAGCAAGGCGCTCAAACATAAGTGTGGCTAATCCCAGTCATTGCCCGCCATGGGCTTTACCCAAATTACCCACAGTCGCATCGTGATAGGCAAGCGTTTCGCATAATTCTCTACGATGGGAGCCTTCATGACACGCCCGAATATCCTGTTCATCATGGCCGACCAGATGGCCGCCCCATTACTGCCGATCTATGGCCCTTCAGCCATCCAGATGCCGCACCTGAGCCGTCTGGCCCAAGATGCGGTGGTGTTCGATTCGGCGTATTGCAACAGCCCATTATGCGCGCCATCACGCTTCACGCTGGTCAGCGGCCAGCTGCCCAGCCGCATTGGTGCCTACGACAACGCGGCCGACTTCCCCGCCGACGTGCCGACCTATGCGCACTACCTGCGCCGCTTAGGCTATCGCACAGCCCTGTCGGGCAAGATGCACTTCTGCGGGCCGGACCAGTTGCATGGTTACGAGGAACGTCTGACCAGCGATATCTATCCAGCCGACTATGGCTGGGCGGTGAACTGGGATGAGCCTGATGTGCGCCCAACTTGGTACCACAACATGTCTTCGGTGCTCCAGGCCGGGCCGTGCGTGCGCACCAATCAGCTGGATTTCGACGAGGAAGTGCTGTTCAAGGCCCGCCAGTATCTGTATGACCATGTGCGCGAGAATGATGGCCGTCCGTTCTGCCTGACGGTATCGATGACCCATCCACATGATCCATACACCATCCCCAAGCGCTATTGGGATCGCTACGCAGATGTGGATATCCCCATGCCCCGCGCGGAGTTCAATCAGGAGGCACTTGACCCTCATTCTCAGCGCCTGCTCAAGGTCTATGACCTCTGGAACAAACCACTGCCTGTGGAAAAGATTCGCGATGCTCGGCGTGCCTACTTCGGCGCTTGCAGCTACATCGATGACAATATCGGCCAACTGCTGCAAACGCTGGAAGAGTGCGACCTTGCCGAGGACACCCTGATCGTCTTCTCGGGTGACCATGGCGATATGCTTGGCGAGCGTGGGCTCTGGTACAAGATGCACTGGTTCGAGATGTCGGCCCGCGTTCCGCTACTGGTACACGCGCCGAAACGCTTTGCCGCCCGCCGCGTCAGCGCCTCGGTTTCGACCTGCGACCTGCTGCCAACCTTGGTCGAACTGGCGGGTGGCGCTGTAGATAACCAACTGCACTTGGACGGCCGCTCATTGCTTGGTCATCTTCAAGGGCAGGGCGGCCACGACGAGGTGATCGGTGAATACATGGCCGAAGGTACCGTCGGCCCGCTGATGATGATCCGCCGGGGGCCCCATAAATTCGTGTACAGCGAAGACGACCCCTGCCTACTCTGTGACCTGAGCCGCGACCCGCACGAACGGGAGAACCTCACCGGCAGCCCTGACCACCAGGCACTGCTGCAGGCATTCGTCGATGAAGCACGCCAACGCTGGGATATCGCTACCCTGCGCCAACAAGTGCTGGCCAGCCAACGCCGCCGCCGCCTGGTGGCCGAGGCGCTGGCCATCGGCAAGCTGAACAGCTGGGATCATCAACCCTGGGTGGACGCCAGCCAACAGTACATGCGCAACCATATCGATCTCGATGACCTCGAGCGCAAGGCACGTTATCCACAGCCCGCCCCCATGGATTGAACACAGAGGCCGCCATGCACAAGATCGCTACCGCCGTATTCGCACTAGCCCTGACCACCACAGCGGCCCAAGCCGCTGACCCCGACGCGCAATGCAGCACGGTCAAACTGGCCGACCCCGGCTGGAGCGACATCGCTTCGACCAACGCCGTGGCTCGCCTGCTGTTGGAAGGCCTGGGTTACCAGGTGAAGATCGACAGCCTGGCCGTCCCGATCATCTATGGCGGCCTCAAGGATGGCCGTGTCGACGCTTTCCTGGGCAACTGGATGCCGGCACAGCAGGGCTTTCACGACAAGTTCATCGCCAATGGTGATGTGCAGCGACTGTCGCGCAACCTGGAGGGCACAGAGTTCACTCTGGCAGTGCCGGACTACGTGTGGAATGCCGGGGTGAAAGATTTCGCCGATCTGCAAAAGCACGCCGACCAGTTCGACAAGAAGCTCTATGGCATCGGCTCTGGCGCGCCGGCGAACCTGTCACTCAAGGAAATCATCGACAAGAACGAATTCGATCTGGGCCAATGGAAGCTGGTGGAATCCAGCGAACAGGCAATGCTGGCCCAAGTGGACCGGGCTGTGAAAAAACAAAAGTTCATCGCCTTCCTCGGCTGGACTCCGCATCCGATGAACGTAAAGCTCAAGATGCATTACCTGACGGGCGGCGAGAAGTGGTTCGGCAGCAAAGGCGAGGTGTTCACCCTGACCCGCAAGGGTTATTCACAGGCCTGCCCGAACGCGGCCAAAGTGCTGGCGAATCTGAGCTTCACCCTGGACATGGAGAACGCCATCATGGCCGAGGTGGTGGACAAGAAAATCAGCTTCGATGAAGCGGCCAAGGCTTGGGTGAAGCAACACCCCGCACGGTTGCAAGGGTGGTTATCGGGGGTGACCACCAAAGCCGATGGCAATGCCCTGGAGGCTGTAAAAGCCAAGCTGTGATACCCAACCCAGCTATTCCTCCATGGGGGCAACACTGGCGCAAACGGTGCTAATTACCGCGCTGGACACAACGTCGGTGAATCCGCCCCCTCAAGGATTAAGTAAAGCCCGGAACTGTCAGCCGCGAGCGAGTTGCCGGCGGAGCTCTGCAAGGACCGGCGCCGTATCCGGTCGCACGCCACGCCAGATGAAGAACGCTTCAGCCGCCTGCTCGGCCAGCATGCCCAAACCATCCAGAACCTTGGCAGCTCCCAACGTCGCGGCCCATTGGCAGAAGGGGGTCGGCTCTTTGCCATACATCATGTCGTAGCACACCGTGCGGCCCGCCTCGACGAGGCTGTCGGCGATCGGCGGCAATTCACCGGCCAGGCTAGCAGAGGTGGCATTGATGATCACATCCACCGGCTCCTGCAACCAGGCAAATCCGCTGGCCGCCACCGGGCCCAGTTCATCGAACTCCCGCGCCAGCTGCTCGGCCTTCTCGACCGTACGGTTGGCAATCACCAACGACTGCGGCTGATGGGCCAGGATAGGTTCGAGCACGCCGCGTACGGCGCCGCCAGCACCCAGAATGAGGATACGCTTGCCGGCCAACTCCACCCCTGCGTTCACCGTCAGATCGCGCACCAGCCCAGCACCGTCGGTGTTGTCGCCTTGCAGCGTGCCATCAGGCAGCTTGCTCAGTGTGTTCACGGCACCTGCGCGGTGGGCACGAGGGGTGAGGCTGTCGCACAGGCGGTAGGCTTCTTCCTTGAACGGCACGGTCACATTGGCGCCACTGCCTTGCTTGAAGAAGCCACGTGCGCAATCGCTGAATTCGTCCAGTGGCGCCAGCAGCGTGGCGTATTCCAGGTCCTGCCCGGTCTGTTCGGCGAACAGGCGGTGAATCAACGGCGACTTGCTATGACCGATGGGGTTACCGAAGACAACATACTGGTCCATTTCGATTCCTTGTTTATCTACAGGCTTACTGGCCAAGCCAGTCGCGGTCCTGAAGGAAGTAGTCAGTCAGGCGTGCCTCCTCAGTGCCCGGCGCCGCCTTCCAGTCGTAGCCCCAGCGCACCTGCGGCGGTAGCGACATCAAAATGGATTCGGTGCGCCCACCTGACTGCAGGCCGAACAAGGTGCCACGGTCGTAAACCAGGTTGAATTCCACATAGCGCCCACGGCGGTACTCCTGGAACTCGCGCTGCTGGGGCGTGAAGGGCGTGTGCTTGCGGCGCTGAACGATCGGCAGGTAGGCCTCGACATAGGCATCGCCAATGGCACGCAGGAAAGCGAAACAGGTATCGAAGTCCCATTCGTTGAGGTCATCGAAGAACAGCCCGCCGATACCACGTGGCTCGCCACGGTGTTTGATGTGGAAGTAGCGGTCGCACCAGGCCTTGTAACGCGGGTATACATCAGCACCGAATGGCGCACAGGCTTGTTCGGCAACGCGGTGCCAATGAATGCAGTCCTCGTCATGGCCGTAGTACGGGGTGAGATCGAAACCGCCGCCAAACCACCAGACCGCTTCTTCACCTTCCTTTTCGGCAATGAAAAAACGTACGTTGGCGTGAGACGTCGGCACATGAGGGTTATGCGGGTGAATCACCAATGACACACCCAGGGCCTCGAAACCCCGGCCCGCCAGCTCGGGGCGGTGGGCACTGGCTGAAGGCGGCAAGCCTGCGCCGAACACATGGGAAAAGTTGACCCCACCTTTTTCGATCAACTTGCCGTCACCGATCACCCGCGTGCGACCGCCGCCCCCAGCTTCGCGCACCCAGGCATCCTCGACGAAGCGGGCGCCGCCGTCTTCGGCTTCGAGGGCAGAGCAGATGCGGTCTTGCAGATCGAGCAGGTAGGCTTTCACGGCCTCGGTGCGGCTAGTCATCAGGTCACCAGGAACGGGCAGGGAAGAATTCGCCGCGTAGCATACCACCCCCGGCGCGCCCGCCGCAGTTGACGGCGGTCAAGCAAAGGCGTCCGATAGAAGGCCTTTCCCCGTTCCCGACAACAGGAGTGCGAGATGGCCAAGCGTATTCAGTTCAGCCAGCATGGCGGCCCAGAGGTGTTGCAGCTTGTGGAGTTCGAACCTGCTGCACCGGGGCCCCAGCAGGTACGCGTGCGTAACCATGCGATCGGCCTGAACTTCATCGACACGTATTTTCGCAGCGGGCTGTACTCCCCGCCGTCCCTTCCCAGCGGCGTGGGCACCGAGGCCGCTGGTGTCGTCGAGGCCGTGGGCGAGGGCGTGACCCGGCTGAATGTTGGTGACCGGGTGGCCTATGGCACTGGCCCCCTTGGCGCTTACAGCGAGGTGCATACCTTGCCGGAAGCCAACCTGGTCAAGCTGCCCGACGATATCAGCTTCGAGCAGGCGGCAGCGGTGATGCTCAAGGGGCTGACCGTGCAGTACCTGCTGAAACAGACCTATGAGGTCAAACCGGGTGACGTGATCCTGTTCCACGCCGCAGCAGGCGGTGTGGGTTCCCTGGCGTGCCAGTGGGCCAAGGCCCTGGGCGCCAAGCTGATCGGTACCGTGAGCTCTGCCGAGAAGGCCGAGCGGGCCAAGGCGCTGGGGGCATGGGAAACCATCGATTACAGCCGTGAAGACGTGGCCAAACGCGTGCTGGAGCTGACCGATGGCAAAAAGTGCCCGGTGGTTTACGACGGCGTCGGCGCCGACACCTGGCTGACCTCGCTGGACTGCCTGCAACCTCGCGGGCTGATGGTGAGCTTCGGCAATGCTTCAGGCGCGGTGAGCGGCGTGAACCTGGGCATCCTGTCGCAGAAAGGCTCGCTGTATGTCACCCGGCCGACCCTGGCGACCTATGCAAACAATGCCGAGAACACCCAGGCGATGGCCGATGACCTGTTTGCGATGATCGGCAGTGGCAAGCTGGTTGTGGATATTCAGCAGCGGTATGCGCTGAGCGAGGCGGCCAAGGCGCAGGAGGCGCTGTCGGCCCGTAGGACGGTGGGGTCTACGGTTTTGTTGCCTTGAGAGGGTGAGACTGAGGTAGGGCTGTCAGGCGCTAAAACCCAAAGGCAGGCACCTGTCAGCCCTCTGATCTTACTTTTCAGCCTCTGCGGCCGCGTGCAGTCTAACCGCCACAGTCTCAGCCCGGCCGAACGACCTCACCCGTAACCAAATCTCGAATCACACTGGGATTCTTGCGCCCACCCAGCGCCCCACCCAGTACCAGGTCGAGCTGGCCATGGAAGTACTGCTCCACCCGCAACCGGCTCTTCGCCGCCGGGCGCCCGCCCGGGTTGCATGAAGTGGAAATCAGCGGCCCCACCAGCGCACACAGCTCGCGCACCTGAGGATGATCGCTCACCCGCAGCGCCACGGTATCGTGCTGCCCGGTCACCCACTCAGGCAAGAGATCCTGGTGCGGTACCAGCCAGGTGTTCGGGCCGGGCCAGGTGCTGCTCATGCGGTCGATCCAGTCCTCGGGGAAGTCCTCGAACAGAAAGTCGAACTGGCGGATGTTGTCGGCGATCAGGATCAGGCCTTTATCCACAGGTCGGGATTTAAGCGCCAGCAGACGATATACCGCGTCCTCGTTCCACGGGTCGCAGCCCAGGCCCCAGACCGCTTCCGTAGGGTAGGCGATGACTGCGCCCGCCCTGATCTCACGTGCGGCTTGTTGCACACGAAAACTGCTCACCATTTTGCGTTTCTCCGCCTTGTTGACCTTGCCTGCGCGCAGTGTACTTAGCCGGCGCGGGCAAACCAACGCCCGCCGACATTGCTGACCCGGCCTTCAAGTTCCAGCTCGGTCAACTGCGCCAGCACCTCGGCCAGCGACTGTTCAGTGAAGTGGGCCAGGTTCTCGCTAGTCTGTGGCGCAGCATGGAGCAGGGCAAGCAGCGGGTGAAGTGGCTTTTGCACCACAGCGGGGGGCAGGTTCTGCCAGCCGCGCAGGCTTTCAAGGATCTGGTCTACGCTCTCCACCAGCAATGCGCCGTCGCGAATCAACTGATGGCAGCCCTTGGCCGCAGGGTGGTGGATGGAACCTGGTACTGCGTAAACCTCACGGCCCTGCTCGGCGGCCAGACGAGCGGTAATCAACGAGCCACTGGCCAGGCTCGCCTCGACCACCAGCACACCAAGCGACAAACCACTGATGATTCTATTGCGCCGCGGGAAGTTGCCAGGCAGCGGCCCGGCATCGAGTGGGTACTCGGAAACCAGGGCGTTGCCGCTGTCGATCATCATCCGTGCAAGGTCGCGATGGCGCTGTGGATAAAATTTTTGCAAGCCGGTGCCTAGCACACCAATGGTGCCTCCACCGACCTCCAGTGCCGCCCGATGAGCGGCACCATCTATACCCAGGGCAAGGCCGCTGGTGATGGTGAAACCTGCTTGCGCCAGGTAGCGCGAGAACGCCCTGGCGGTGTCCAGTGCCGGTGGGGTGGCGCGCCTGCTGCCCACGATTGCGACCTGCGGTCGGTCGAGCAGTGCAGGGTCGCCCGCCACGAACAACAAGGGCGGCGCATCGTCGATTTCATTCAGTAAAGCAGGGTAGCCAGGGCCGTCCCACATCAGTAAATGCTGGCCAGGCCGCTCTAGCCAGGCCATGGCAGCCAGCGCGCCATCGCGCACTTCTGGGCTGCGCCGCGCATCGATGGTGGCTTGGCCAACACCCAGCGCGCGCCAGGCAGAGCCCGGCGCACTGAGTGCGGATGAAGCGCTGCCAAAGGCTTGGATAAGGGTTCGAAAGCGTCGCAACCCCGTCTCAGGCAAGCGATGCAAGCGTAGTCGGGCTTCCAGTTCTGCAGGCGCACAAGACGACGAATGGTCGTTCAACATACTGATCATCCTTGATCGATACAGGGCCATCTACGTGGCACAACCTGTGGATAAGTGTGTGAGTAACAGTTTGAAAAGCTGTCCATGATTTGCCGGCTATCAGGCCTATAGAGACCGTAGACGAGCTTTCGCAGGTGCTGAAATCAGCGTTTGCCTTTATTATGTGTGTTCAGTTTTCAACCGACAGACAGTGACTGCCTGACCTTATGGCCATCTTGAACATTCTCGAATTCCCCGACCCGCGCCTGCGCACCATTGCCAAACCGGTAACGGTGTTCGACGACGCTCTGCGTCAGCTGATCGACGACATGTTTGAAACCATGTACGAAGCCCCTGGCATCGGCTTGGCCGCGACCCAGGTCAACGTGCACCAGCAAGTCGTGGTCATGGACCTGAGCGAAGACCGCAGTGAACCGCGTGTCTTCATCAACCCAACGGTCGAAGAGCTCACCCACGATATGGGCCAGTATCAGGAAGGCTGCCTTTCGGTACCGGGCTTCTACGAAAACGTCGACCGCCCGCTGCGGGTACGGGTCAAGGCCCAGGATCGCGACGGCAAGCCATACGAGCTGGAATGCGAAGGCTTGCTGGCAGTGTGCGTGCAGCATGAGTTCGATCACCTCAATGGCAAGCTGTTCGTCGACTACCTGTCACAGCTCAAGCGCGACCGGATCAAGAAAAAGCTGGAAAAACAGCACCGTCAGCAAGCCTGATCCCGACCTTCCAGAAGGCTTGCTCCGGCAAGCCTTCTTCTTTTTGCAAGCGAGAACTCCATGCGCATCGTCTTTGCAGGCACTCCAGAGTTTGCCGCCGAACACCTCAAGGCCCTGCTCGACAGCCCCTACCAGATCGTGGCTGTTTATACCCAGCCCGACCGCCCTGCCGGCCGCGGCCAGAAGCTCATGCCGAGTGCGGTCAAAGCTTTGGCTTTGGCCCATGACATCCCAGTGTTGCAGCCGCAGACCCTGCGCAACCCCGAGGCCCAGGCCGAGCTCGCCGCGCTCGAGCCCGACCTGATGGTGGTAGTTGCCTACGGCTTGATTCTGCCGCAGGCAGTGCTCGACATCCCGCGCCTGGGTTGCATCAACAGCCACGCCTCGCTGCTGCCACGTTGGCGCGGCGCGGCACCGATCCAGCGCGCCGTGGAAGCGGGCGATGCTCAGAGCGGCGTGACGGTGATGCGCATGGAGGCCGGCCTGGACACCGGGCCAATGCTGCTAAAAGTGACCACCCCGATCAGCGCTGACGATACCGGCGGCAGCTTGCACGATCGTCTGGCTCAGATGGGCCCGGCGGCTGTGATCCAGGCCGTCGCCGGGCTGGCAGATGGTTCATTGCAAGGTGAAGCTCAGGACGATGCCATGGCCACCTATGCACACAAGTTGAACAAGGACGAAGCACGCATCGACTGGAGCCGCCCGGCCGTCGAGCTTGAGCGCCTGATCCGCGCTTTCAACCCTTGGCCGGTGTGCCACAGCACGCTCGACGGCGAGAGCGTCAAAGTTCTAGCCGCCAGCTTGTGCACCGGTATGGGTGCGCCGGGTGAAATCATCTCCGCCAGCAAGGATGGCCTGGTAGTCGCCTGTGGTGATCAGGCGTTGAGCCTGACCCGGCTGCAACTGCCAGGTGGCAAGGCGCTGAACTTCAGTGACCTGTTCAACAGCCGTCGCGAGAAGTTCGCCGCCGGCAAGGTACTTGGCCAATGAACCCGCGCTTGGCTGCCGCCCGTGCCCTCGCAGCTGTACTTAGCGGCAAGGCTTCGCTCAACAGTTCGCTGCCCGGGCAACTGGAGAAGGTCGACGAGCGCGACCGTGGCCTGACCCAAGACTTGGCGTTCGGCACCGCCCGCTGGCAGCCACGCCTGGACCTGCTGGCAGCACAATTGCTGCAGAAGCCGTTCAAAGCCGCCGATGCCGACGTGCAGGCGCTGCTGTTGGTCGGCCTGTACCAGTTGTTCTATTCCCGCATCCCAGCCCATGCAGCGATTGGCGAGACCGTCGGCTGCGCCGACAAGCTCAAGAAACCTTGGGCCAAGGGCCTGCTCAATGCGGTATTGCGCCGCGCCCAGCGCGAAGGCCAAGCACTGCTTGCCAGCATGGAACGCGACCCAGTGGTGCGCACCGCTCACCCACGCTGGTTGCAAAAATCGCTCAAGGCGTTCTGGCCAGAGCAATGGGAAGCCATCTGCGCCGCCAACAATGCTCACCCGCCAATGATCCTGCGAGTCAACCGCCGCCACCATAGCCGCGAAGCTTACCTGGCGTTACTGACGGCAGCAGGCATTGGCGCCAGCGCCTGCCAGTACAGCCGTGACGGTATCGTACTGGCCCAAGCCTGCGACGTGCGCAGCCTGCCTGGTTTCGCCGAGGGCTGGGTGAGTGTCCAGGATGAAGCCGCGCAACTGGCAGCTGACTTGCTCGAACTGGCACCTGGGCAGCGTGTGCTGGATGCCTGCTGCGCCCCCGGCGGCAAAACCTGCCACCTGCTGGAAGCCGAAGCTGGCCTGGGCCAGGTGGTGGCCATCGACCTTGAGGCCAAACGCCTGGCCCGCGTGCGTGAGAACCTTGACCGCCTACAGCTCGATGCCGAGCTGATTGCCTGCGATGCCCGCGAAACCGCCAGCTGGTGGGACGGCAAGCCGTTCCAGCGGATTCTGCTCGATGCGCCATGCTCGGCCACCGGAGTGATCCGCCGCCACCCGGACATCAAGCTGACGCGCCAGGCCGAGGACATCCCGGCGTTGGCCACGCTGCAAGGCGAACTGCTCGATGCGTTGTGGCCGACCCTGGAGGTGGGCGGCATGCTGCTGTACGCGACCTGCTCGAGCCTGCCGACCGAGAACACCGAGGTGATCGAAGCCTTCCTTGCCCGCACCCCGGGCGCCCGCGAGCTGGACCTGGCCACCGCGGCCGGCCTGCGCCAGCCCCATGGCCGCCAGTTGCTGGCCCAGGAAGGCGGCCATGACGGGTTCTATTATGCCAAGCTGATCAAGATCGCCGCCTCGCGCGGTTAAGCACAAAGGGTAGGGAGTAGCGGATGAAGATCATCATCCTCGGTGCAGGGCAGGTAGGCGGTACGCTGGCCGAACACCTGGCCAGCGAAGCCAACGATATCACCGTGGTCGATACCGATGGCGACCGCCTGCGCGACCTCGGCGACCGCCTGGACATCCGTACCGTACAGGGCCGCGGTTCGCTGCCCACGGTGCTGCGCCAGGCCGGTGCCGACGATGCCGACATGCTAATTGCGGTGACCAACAGCGACGAAACCAACATGGTCGCCTGCCAGGTGGCCTATACGCTGTTCCACACCCCGACCAAGATCGCCCGAGTGCGCGAGTCAGCCTACCTCACCCGTGAGGAGCTGTTCGACAATGACCATATTCCGGTCGACGTGCTGATCAGCCCTGAGCAGGTAGTGACCAACTATATCAAGCGCCTGATCGAGCACCCAGGCGCCCTGCAGGTGATCGACTTTGCCGGTGGCAAAGCGCAACTGATGGCAGTGAAGGCCTATTACGGCGGCCCATTGGTGGGCCAGCAACTGCGTCAGATCCGCGCCCACATGCCCAATGTGGATACGCGCGTTGCGGCCATCTTCCGCCGCGACCGCCCAATTACACCACGCGGCGATACGGTGATCGAAGCCGATGACGAAGTGTTCTTCATCGCCGCAAAGAAGGACATCCGCGCCGTAATGGGCGAACTGCGCCGCCTCGATGAAACCAACAAACGCGTGGTCATCGCCGGCGGAGGGCAAATCGGCGAGCGCTTGGCCGAGGCCATCGAAAGCCGCTACCAAGTGAAGATCATCGAAATGAGCCAAGCTCGTTGCCGTTATCTTTCCGACACCTTGGAAAGCACCGTGGTGTTGCAGGGCAGTGCTTCGGACAAGGACCTGATGCTCGAAGAGAACATCGCCGACGCCGATATATTTCTGGCCCTGACCAACGACGACGAGGCCAACATCATGTCCTCGCTGCTGGCCAAGCGCCTGGGCGCACGCAAGGTGATGACCATCATCAACAACCCGGCCTATGTCGACCTCGTGCAGGGCGGTGAGATCGACATCGCCATCAGCCCGCAGCTGGCCACCATTGGTACATTGCTTGCCCACGTGCGGCGCGGCGATATCGTCAGTGTGCACTCGCTACGCCGCGGTGCGGCCGAGGCCATCGAGGCGGTGGCCCATGGTGACGCCAAGTCGAGCAAAGTGGTTGGTAAAGCCATCGAACACATTACCTTGCCACCGGGCACTACCATTGGCGCGATCATCCGCGACGAGCACGTGTTGATCGCCCACGACGATACCGTTATCGAGTCAGGCGACCATGTGATTCTGTTCGTTGTGGATAAAAAGCACATTCGGGATGTGGAAAAGCTGTTCCACGTTGGCTTGAGTTTCTTCTAGGGGGCAAGCATGCGCGAATCGCTGGAGAAGATGCTGACCAAGGGTGTGGATAACCCGCTGCTGCGATTCGGCCTGGGTAAAGCCTGGCTGGATGAGGGCAATGGCGCCCAGGCGGCGCTGCACTTGGCATGCTGCGTGGCGCAGGACCCGAAGTACTCGGCTGCTTGGAAGCTGCTAGGCAAAGCCCACCAGTTGCAAGGGGACCTGCCTGCTGCGCGCAAAGCCTGGGAGGACGGCATCCTCGCGGCCCAGGCCCATGGCGATAAGCAGGCCGAGAAAGAGATGGCTGTGTTCCTGAAGAAGCTCAACAAAACGTCTGGTTGAAGCGCGTCGGTAGAAGCGGGTTTACCCGCGAATGCGTCGGTAAAGGCAACATCGCATTCGCAGGTGAATCCGCTTGTACAAATGCTTAATACCAGCGCGGCTCGCCTGCCGGGCGCTTCTTGAAGCGCTTCATGCTCCACATGTACTGGCTGGGATACTCGCGCACGTAACGCTCGACGACTTTGCTCATGGCTGCCGCCGATACGTTGACGTCGGTGCTGTACATCTCAGGCGGTGCCGCTTCGAGGAACACCTTGAAACCTGAGCCGTCCGGCAGGCGCAGCGCGTGCAGGAATACCCCCACCGCCTTACCACCGGCCAGCATGTTCGGCACGAACTTGCTGGTCAGCGCCTGAGTGCCCAGGAACGGCACGAACACTCCGGCTGATTCCGCCGGCTCCGGGTCGGCAGGGATACCGACCTGCCCGCCGCGCCGAACTTCCTTGATCACGCTCAGGATGCCTTCCTTGGTCGACGGGGCCACGCGGTTGCCCATCTGCACCCGCTGTTCACGCAACAGATCATCCACTGCCTTGAGCTTGGGCGGGCGGTAGAAGATGATCGGTTTGCACTGGTTGCAGTAGAAGTGGTTGAGCACTTCCCAGTTGCCCAGGTGGCTGGTGATGCCGACCACACCCTTGCCCGAGGCCAGGGCCTGCTCCAGCACCTCCAGGCCATGCACTTCCTTGACCAGTGCCAGCGAACGCTGCGGTGGCCAGATCCAGGCACAGGCACTCTCGACGAAAGACTTGCCGATGTCCTTCAGCGCCCGGCCAACCAGCTGTTCGCGTTGCGCCGGTTCCATTTCCGGAAAGCACTTGGCCAGGTTGATGCGCACGACGTTGCGCGAACCGTTGGGAACTTTCCACATCAGCCAGCCGATGCCGGCGCCCACACGCTGCACAGCGCCCCAGGGCAGCTTGGCAAACAGACGCAGCACCCCGACCATCAGGGCGCCCTTGAACTTTTCCACAGGCAATTCCTTATTTCAGCAAGGCGCGCATTGTAACCCCTCAGCGCACCAAGGCGGCGTAGCGATCGCAATCGGTGGTGTGGTCCATGACCATGCCGGTGGCCTGCATGAAGGCATAGCAGATGGTCGGGCCAACGAAGGTGAAGCCAGCTTTCTGCAGCGCCTTGCTCATGGCCTTGGCTTGGTCGGTAACGGCCGGCACATCACTACGGGCCTGAAAGTGGTTGATCTTCGGCTCGCCACCGACAAACGACCAGAGCCACTGCGCAGGGTTATCCACAGCCAGCCAGGCCTGGGCGTTGCGCCGGGCAGCTTTGAGCTTGAGGCGGTTGCGGATGATGCCCGCATCCAGCATCAGCTCCTCGATACGCTCATCGCTCATGGCGGCCAGTTTCACCGGATCGAAGCCATACATCACCTGGCGATAACGCTCGCGTTTGCGCAAAACGGTGATCCATGAAAGCCCTGCCTGGAACCCTTCGAGCAAAAGCATCTCGAACAGCAACGCCGGGTCACGCTGGGGCGTCCCCCACTCCTGGTCGTGGTAGGCCTGGTACAACGGATCGTCGGTACACCAAAAGCAGCGTGGCATAAGGCTCCAATGAGTAGAGGGCGAAGCGAATCAGGTTATACTCCCGCTCTTTACATCCGCATCCCCAGATACAGGTGAATTTCGTGAGCCAGCCTACGCCAGCCGTGCGTACCTTCCAAGACCTGATCCTCGCCCTGCAAAACTACTGGGCCGAGCAAGGTTGTGTGGTGCTTCAGCCCTACGATATGGAAGTAGGCGCCGGCACTTTCCACACCGCTACCTTCCTGCGCGCCGTGGGTCCAGAAACCTGGAACGCCGCCTACGTGCAGCCAAGCCGTCGCCCTGGCGACGGGCGGTATGGCGAAAACCCCAACCGCCTGCAGCACTATTACCAGTTCCAGGTGGTACTCAAGCCCAACCCTGCCAACTTCCAGGAGCTGTACCTCGGCTCCCTGAAAGCCATCGGCCTGGACCCGCTGGTCCACGACATTCGCTTCGTCGAAGACAACTGGGAATCGCCGACACTGGGCGCCTGGGGCCTGGGCTGGGAAATCTGGCTGAACGGCATGGAAGTCACTCAGTTCACCTACTTCCAGCAAGTCGGTGGCATCGAGTGCTACCCAGTCACCGGTGAAATCACCTACGGCCTCGAGCGCCTGGCCATGTACATCCAAGGCGTCGATTCGGTCTACGATCTGGTTTGGGCCGATGGCCCGTTCGGCAAGGTCACCTATGGCGACGTGTTCCACCAGAACGAAGTGGAGCAGTCGACCTACAACTTCGAGCACGCCAACGTCGAGAAGCTGTTCGAGCTGTTCGATTTCTATGAAAGCGAAGCCAACCGCCTGATCAAGCTGGACCTGCCGCTGCCGACCTATGAAATGGTCCTGAAGGCCTCGCACACCTTCAACCTGCTGGACGCTCGCCGCGCCATCTCGGTAACCGAGCGTCAGCGTTACATTCTGCGTGTTCGTACCCTGGCCCGGGACGTGGCGCAAAGCTATCTGCAAGCCCGTGCACGCCTGGGCTTCCCGATGGCTACCCCTGAACTGCGTGACGAAGTGTTGGCGAAGCTGGAGGCTGCACAATGAGTGCTCAAGATTTCCTGGTAGAACTGGGCACCGAAGAGCTGCCACCCAAAGCCCTGGCAAGCCTGGGCGATGCCTTCCTGGCAGGCATCGAGAAAGGCCTGCAGGCTGCTGGCCTGAACTACACCGGCAAGCTGGTTTATGCCGCACCGCGCCGCCTGGCCGTATTGATCCGCCAGCTCGACGTGCAGCAGCCTGACCGCAGCATCAACATCGACGGCCCACCCATGCAGGCGGCCTTCAAAGACGGCGAGCCTACTCAGGCTGCCTTGGGCTTTGCCAAGAAGTGTGGGGTCGAGCTGGCCGAAATCGACCAGAGCGGTGCCAAACTGCGCTTCTCTCAGCATATCCCGGGCAAGGCCACCGCCAGCCTGTTGCCGACCATCGTCGAGGACTCGCTGAACGACCTGCCGATTCCCAAGCGCATGCGCTGGGCCGCCAGCCGTGAAGAGTTCGTGCGTCCCACCCAATGGCTGGTGATGCTGTTCGGCGACCAGGTTGTCGATTGCACCATCCTGTCGCAGAAGGCCGGCCGCGAATCCCGTGGCCACCGCTTCCACCACCCGCAGAATGTGGTCATCAGCGCCCCGGCCAACTACGTTGAAGACCTGCGCAAAGCCTACGTGCTGGCCGACTTCGCCGAGCGCCGCGAGCTGATCAGCAAGCGCACCGCTGAGCTGGCCATGCAGCAGGAAGGCAGCGCAATCGTGCCGCCGGCGCTGCTGGACGAAGTGACCGCCCTGGTTGAGTGGCCAGTGCCGCTGGTGTGCTCGTTCGAGGAGCGTTTCCTTGAGGTGCCCCAGGAAGCCCTGATCACCACCATGCAGGACAACCAGAAGTACTTCTGCCTGCTGGACAGCGAAGGCAAGCTGCTGCCGCGCTTCATCACCGTGGCCAACGTCGAGAGCCGTGACCCCAAGCAGATCGTGCAGGGGAACGAGAAGGTGGTGCGCCCGCGCCTGACCGACGCCGAGTTCTTCTTCAAGCAGGACAAGAAGCAGCCGCTGGAAAGCTTCAACGAGCGCCTGAAGAATGTGGTGTTTCAGGCGCAACTGGGCACTGTCTACGACAAGGCCGAGCGAGTGTCCAAACTGGCAGCGTTCATCGCCCCGCTGATTGGCGGCGACGCTCAGCGCGCTGGCCGTGCCGGCCTGTTGTCCAAGTGTGACCTGGCCACCGAGATGGTCGGCGAGTTCCCTGAAATGCAGGGCGTTGCCGGCTATTACTACGCGCTCAACGACGGTGAGCCCGAAGACGTTGCCCAGGCCCTGAACGAGCAGTACATGCCGCGCGGTGCTGGCGCCGAGCTGCCGCAGACCCTCACCGGTGCAGCGGTTGCCATCGCCGACAAGCTCGACACCCTGGTCGGCATTTTCGGCATCGGCATGCTGCCCACCGGCAGCAAAGACCCGTATGCCCTGCGCCGCGCCGCACTGGGCGTACTGCGCATCCTGATCGAGAAGCAGCTGGACCTGAACCTGAGCGCCGCAGTGGAATTCGCGGTCAAGCAGTTCGGTGCCAAGGTCAAGGCTGCAGGCCTTGCCGAGCAAGTGCTGGAGTTCATCTTCGACCGCCTGCGCGCACGCTACGAAGACGAAGGCATCGACGTTGCAACTTACCTGTCGGTGCGTGCTTTGAAGCCGGCTTCGGCCCTGGACTTCGACCAGCGCGTACAAGCCGTACAGGCCTTCCGTAAGCTGCCTGAAGCCGACGCACTGGCTGCCGTGAACAAGCGGGTGTCGAACCTGCTGAGCAAGGCCGAAGGCTCCATTGCCGAGCAGGTCGAGCCCAAGTATTTCGACAACGCCAACGAGTTCTCGCTGTACTCGGCCATTCAGCAAGCCGACCAGGCCGTGCAGCCGATGGCAGCGGCCCGCCAGTACAGTGAATCGCTCGCCCGCTTGGCGGCTCTGCGCGACCCGGTTGACGCCTTCTTCGAGGCGGTGATGGTCAACGCAGAAGACGCCAAGGTACGTGCCAACCGTTACGCCCTGCTCAGCCGCCTGCGCGGCCTGTTCCTGGGTGTGGCCGACATTTCGCTGCTGGGGTAAGCCTTGAAACTGCTGATTCTCGACCGTGACGGGGTGATCAACTACGACTCCGACGCCTACATCAAGACGCTGGAAGAGTGGGTTCCGATCCCTGGCTCGGTCGAGGCCATCGCGCAGTTGAGCAAGGCGGGCTGGACGGTGGCCGTGGCCACCAACCAGTCTGGCATCGCCCGTGGTTATTACCCGCTGACCACGCTCGAAGCCATGCACGCGCGACTGCGCGAACTGGTGGCCGAGCAGGGCGGTGTAGTGGGCCATATCGTGTATTGCCCGCATGGGCCAGACGAGGGCTGCGACTGCCGCAAGCCCAAGCCTGGCATGCTGCGGGCGATCGCTGAGTATTACCAGGTGAACCTTGAGGGCGTCTGGTTCGTTGGCGACAGCAGCGGTGACCTTCAGGCTGCCCTCGCTGTCGGTGCCCAACCTGTGCTGGTCAAAACCGGCAAGGGTGAGCGGACTCTGGAAAAAGGGGTCCCGCAAAACACACTGATTTTCGACGATCTGGCAGCTATCGCCAGAGCACTTATTTAAACAATGATGCGCCTTTGGGCGTATTTTCCCAGGCGGGCATGACCCGCAACGGTACTTGCCACTATGTCGATCCTGCAGGCGATCAGAATCTTTCTTTTTTACCTGCTGCTGGGCACCAGTTCGCTGCTGTGGTGCACCCTGAGCTTTTTCGTCGCGCCGTTTCTGTCGTTCCCCAAGCGCTACAAGTTCATCAATGTGTACTGGTGCCGCTGCGCACTGTTCCTGGCGCGCACCTTCCTCGGTATCAACTACAAGGTCAGCGGTGCCGAGAACGTGCCGGATGAGCCCTGCGTGATCCTCTCCAACCACCAGAGCACCTGGGAAACCTTCTTTCTCTCCCAGCATTTTTCGCCGCTGAGCCAAGTGCTCAAGCGCGAGCTGCTGTATGTGCCGTTCTTTGGTTGGGCCATGGCCATGCTAAGGCCCATCGCGATCGACCGAGATAACCCCAAAGAAGCCCTGCGCCATGTTGCCAGCAAGGGTGACGAGTTGCTCAAGCAGAAAACCTGGGTGCTGATCTTCCCGGAAGGGACCCGAGTGCCATTCGGCACAGTGGGCAAATTTTCCCGGGGTGGTACCGCCCTGGCGGTGAATGCTGGGCTACCCGTATTGCCAATTGCCCACAACGCTGGGAAGTTCTGGCCCAAGACAGGCTGGGGCAAGCGCTCTGGCACCATTGAGGTGGTGATCGGCGAGCCGATGTACGCTGAAGGCACAGGGCCACGGGCCATCGCTGAGCTCAATGACCGCGCTGCCGCTTGGAACGAAGCCACCCAGCGAGCCATGGGCTCCCTGCCGCCAGCTGAGGAAAAACCGCAGCAACAGATGGCCTGACCTTCTGTGGATAACTTGTGTACAGTTTGTTCGTGAAATGCTTGTTTTATACGCTAAGTGATTGAATTAACTATTTATTTCCAGAGCTAATGATTTCAGTTCGAACGTGCATAAGTTTTTTAGGGCATGAAAAAACCGGCTTTTAAAGCCGGTTTTTTTATCCCTCATCAAACCTTGTCGATATCCACGTCCTTGGTTTCCTTGAGACAGAATATTCCCACCACCAAGCTGATACCGGTCACCAGCACCGGGTACCAGAGCCCATAGAAGATATCCCCGGTATACACCACCAACGCGAACGAAACGGTGGGCAGGAAGCCACCGAACCAACCGTTGCCGATATGGTAGGGCAGCGACATCGAGGTGTATCTGATCCGCGTTGGAAACAACTCCACCATCACCGCCGCCAAAGGCCCATAAGTCATGGTCGCGATCAGGATCATGGCGACGATCAGCACCACCACCATCACTTGGTTGACCTGTGCTGGGTCTGCCTTGGCCGGGTAGCCTGCCTGCTCGATCGCGGCGCGCATGGCTGTTTCATCGAAGCCATTGATGGTCTTGTCGCCGATGTTCACCACAACATCGCTGCCAGCTACGCTTACCGAGCTGTAAGGCAGCCCCTGTTTGACCAAGAAGGTCTTGACCTTGTCACAGGGGCTGTCGAAGCGGGCCTTACCGACCGGGTCGAATTGGAAGGTGCAGCCTTGTGGGTCAGCCGTTACCACAATGGGTGCCTGGCGGCTGGCCGCATCGATCTGCGGGTTGGCGTAATGGCTCAGCGCCTTGAACATAGGGAAGTACAGCACCGTGGCCAGCAGCAGGCCGAGCATGAGGATCGGTTTGCGCCCGATTCGGTCGGACAGCCAACCAAAGAACACGAAGAACGGCGCGCCGATCACCACGCTGATGATCAACAAGGTGTTGGCCTGAGCCGGGTCCATCTTGAGCATCTGGGTCATGAAGAACAGCACGTAGAACTGAGCGGTATAGAACGTTACGGCCTGCCCAGCGTTGATACTGAATAACGCTGTGAGTACGACTTTGAGGTTGGGCCAGGAGGTGAACGACTCGCGGATCGGCGACTTGCTGACCTTGCCCTGGGCCTTCATTTTCACGAACGCCGGCGACTCATGCATGCTCATGCGGATCCAGGTGGAAATCGCCAGCAAGATAATCGACAGCAGGAACGGCAGGCGCCAGCCCCAAGTTTCAAACTGGTCACCGCTGATATAGCGGCTGCCCAGCACGACCAGTAGTGATAGCAACAGACCCAGCGTAGCCGTGGACTGGATGAAGCCTGTGTGGAACCCACGCTTACCGGGTGGCGCATGCTCAGCCACATAAGTGGCAGCACCACCGTATTCACCACCCAGCGCCAGCCCTTGCAGCATGCGCAACAACACCAGAATGATCGGCGCCGCGATGCCGATGCTGGCGTAAGTGGGCAGCAGGCCAACGGCGAAGGTGGACAGCCCCATCAGTACGATGGTTACCAGAAAGGTGTACTTGCGCCCGATCATGTCGCCCAACCGGCCAAACACCAGCGCACCAAATGGCCGCACCAAAAACCCGGCGGCGAATGCCATGAGCGCAAAAATGAAGGCCGTGGTGTCGTTCACCCCTGCAAAGAACTGCTTGCTGATGACGGCAGCCAACGCCCCATAGAGAAAAAAGTCATACCACTCGAAAACCGTCCCGAGGGATGACGCGAATATGATCTTGCGTTCTTCCCGGCGGCTGGTAGTAGCTGCCGCTGTACCCTGCTCTTGGATGTAATCCGACATCGTTGCTGTCCTCGGCCCGCAGGCCACAGTGATTATTCTTGTTGTTCCACTGCCGGCAGCTTGTGACCGCGAGCTGCCGCTGTTGCACCCTCCTGGGTCAAGGGGTCGGTACTGCGTCTTGGTTCAGGTTGGTTTGGGTGGCCGCTCCTTTAAGGATCAGTTGTGCCGCCTTTTCAGCGATCATCAAGGTGGGGGAACAGGTATTACCCGACGTGATGTACGGCATGATCGAAGCATCGGCTACACGCAAACCCGGAATGCCGTGCACCCGCAGTTGGTTATCCACAACGTCCAGTGCGCCGCTGCCCATTCGGCAGGTGCCTACCGGATGGAAGATGGTAGTACCGATTTTGCCAGCCGCTTCGAACAGCGCTTCATCGCTTTGCAGGTCTGGCCCGGGCAAATATTCCTTGGGGTCGAACATGGCCAGGGCAGGGGCCTGGACGATGCGCCGAGTCAGGCGGATAGCGTCGGCAGCAACCCGCAGATCCTCGGGCGCACTCAAGTAGTTAGGGTTGATCACAGGCGCGCTGTTCATGTCTGCACCGCCGATATCGATGCGCCCGCGGCTGACTGGGCGCAGGTTGCACACCGAGGCGGTAAACGCCGGGAACGCATGCAGCGGCTCGCCGAAACGCTCCAGCGACAGCGGCTGCACGTGATACTGCAGGTTCGGCGTGGCCTGCTCCTGGCTGGAGCGCACGAATGCGCCCAACTGGCTCGGTGCCATGGCCAGCGGGCCACTGCGGTCATAGAGGTAGCGTAGACCCATGCCCAACTTGCCCCACAGGCTATTGGCCATCTGATTCAGGGTACGCGTGTTGCGGATCTGGTAGATCAAGCGCAGTTGCAGATGATCCTGCAGATTGCCCCCTACGCCAGGCATATCGTGGCGCACAGCGATGCCCAACTGCTCGAGCAATTTACGCGGGCCGATACCGGAGCGCTGAAGAATGCCGGGTGAGCCCACAGCACCTGCACAAAGAATGATCTCGCGACGCGCAGCAAATTCATGCCAGGCGCCTTGCCAGAATGCCTTGACCGCACGTGCGCGGGTATTGCCCAACAACACTTGGTCTACCTGCACCCCAGTGAGCACCGTAACGTTCGGGCGATCTTTGATGGGCCGCAGAAACGCTTTGGCGGCGTTCCAGCGCACACCGCTACGCTGGTTGACCTGAAAGTATCCACAGCCTTGGTTGTCGCCGGTGTTGAAATCGTCGATCTTGCCGATGCCGCTTTGCTCGGCAGCATCGCGAAACGCGTCCAGGATGGGCCAGCTGTAGCGCTGACGCTCGACCCGCCACTCACCCTCTGCACCATGGTGCTCGCTGGCGCCGGCATGATGGTTTTCAAAGGCTTTGAACAACGGCAGCACATCGTTCCACGCCCAGCCGTCGTTGCCTTGGTCGGCCCAATGATCGTAGTCGGCGGCCTGGCCACGCATGTAGATCATGCCGTTGATCGAAGAGCAGCCGCCGAGCACTTTGCCCCGTGGGTAGCCCAGGGCACGGCCGCCCAGACCAGTTTGTGCTTCGGTCTTGAAGCACCAATCGGTGCGTGGGTTACCGATGCAGTAGAGGTACCCGACGGGGATGTGGATCCATGGATAGTTATCGCGCCCACCCGCTTCGAGCAGCAGCACGCGGCAGGAAGGGTCGGCAGACAATCGGTTGGCCAGCAGGCAGCCGGCAGGACCAGCACCTACGACCACGTAGTCGAAGACAGAATCGGCTGATGGCATCTGTAACCTCGCGCCTGATTTTTATTCTTGTTCCGAATCATCTTAGTGAGTAATTTCGTCTTGGGAACACGAGATTTCGCGCAGCCGTTGTGCGTTTTAGCACAGCCATAAGGATCAGCATGTTCGACTGGAACGATCTGCGGTTTTTCCTCGAGTTGCAGCGCAGCGGCCGCCTGCTTACCGCGGCCAAGCGTCTCAACACCACTCACAGCACTGTTGCGCGGCATATCGAGAGCATCGAGAGGAGCCTGGGCACACCCCTGTTTGTGCAGCACGCGCAAGGCTACGAGCTTACCCCGGCGGGGCAGGCGCTGCTCAAGCATGCCGAGGCCATGGAGAACGTTGCTCTGCTGGCGCAGGAAGAAATCACCCAGGCCATCGCGCCCCTGGGCAAGATTCGTCTGGGGGTGACCGAAGGCATCGGCATCATGTTCTTCACCCCGCGTATGAACGAACTATTCGCCCGTTACCCAGGGTTGGAAGTGGAGTTGGTGGCAGTACCGCGTTTCGTCAGCATCCTCAACCGCGAGGCCGAAATCAGCATCCATCTGGAGCGGCCCAACGCCGACTTGCTGATCACCCGCAAGCTCACCGACTACCGCCTGGCGCTGTATGCAAGCCAAGCCTATCTGGACCGGGCGCCACCCCTGCGTAACCGCGAGGACCTGGCCCGGCATAGCTGGATCGGCTACGTCGACGACCTGCTGTTCAGCCAGGAACTGCTGTTTCTCAACAGCTTCTGTCGCTCACCGCACGTGGTATTTCGCAGCACCAGCGTAATAGCCCAGCAAAGCGCTGCCCGCGCAGGGCTGGGCATCGCCGTGCTACCCAACTACATGGCGCGCCAAGACCCAACGCTGGTGCGCGTTCTGCCCAGCGAAACCATCCAGCGCAGCTATTGGATCTGTACCCGCCGAGAGTTGCACAAGTCGGTGCGCCTGCGCGTGGTTTGGGACTACCTGTTGGCACTGTGTGCGGCGCAACAGCATGAACTGCTAGCCCCATAGCGCCTTGACGGCCAACAGCAGGGCGGCCAGCCAGCCGGCAACGGCGAACATTTGTTGCAGGCGCGGCCCAGCAATGCGAGTGGCCAAGGGCCTGGCCAGCAGCAGCCCGACCACGGCACCGACAGCGAAAGGTGCGCCGATACCCCAGTGCATGACCCCGGCCAGGCTGGCGCTGACCACGCCGCCGATCGATACCAGTGCGATAACGGCAAGGGATGTCGAGACGATGCTTTTCATGCGCAAGTTGGTATAGCGGTTCAATGCCGGAATGATCACGAAGCCTCCACCCACTCCCAGCAGGCCAGAAAGCAAGCCGGACGTCGCCCCGGTCAATGCCAGGGCGCGCGCGCAGGGTAGCGTCCAGCGCAGGCGACCCTGCAATGGGTTCAGCACGCAAGGCTCAATGTAGCGATGGGCTTCATTGCCCTGGCCGCGCAGGGCGCCGGCCGCCTTGCGCCATATGCGTAGGCAGGCATAGACCAATACGGCGGCGAACACCAACGCCAAGGGTGTATTGGGCAAACGGTGGGCCAGCATCAGGCCCAATGGCGCTGCCGCAATACCGATCACGGCGATGAACAGCGCCGCGCGATAACGCACCAACCCCTCGCGTAAACCCAGAAGCGCCCCCACTGTTGCCGCCAATCCGACGGCCAGTAGGCCGATGGGTGCGGCCTCCACCATCGACAAGCCCAGGCCGAATACCAGCAGCGGCACTGCCAGGATGCCACCCCCAGCACCGGTAAGCGCCAGCACGGCACCAATGATCGCGCCCAGGCCTGCGCCCAGCAGTTGCTGTTCGATCACTGCTCAGCCTCGGCTTTCAACGGTTGCGGGCGGGCCAACCACTCACGGCCTCTGAGCATCGCCTGCCAGTACAAGGGCGGCAAGACCCGCGCCTTGAGTAGCCAGGCCAAGCGTGATGGCTGGCGTCCATCGAGCAACCAGCGGGGGAAACTCGGCGCAAGCTTGCCACCATACGTGAATTCAGCCAGCACGATCTTGCCGCGTTCTACGGTCAACGGGCAGGAGCCGTAGCCGTCGTACTGGGCCAGGGCAGGCAACCGGCCGAGGGCCACCAGCACGTTGTTGGCCACCACGGGTGCCTGCTTACGGGCGGCCGCGGCGGTTTTAGCATTGCTGGTGCTGGCCACGTCACCCAAAGCGTGGATATTGCCGAACTGGCGATGGCGCAGAGTATGGGGGTCGACATCGACCCAGCCGGCAGCGTCGGCCAGGGGGCTTTGGCGAATGAAGTCTGGGGCAACTTGTGGAGGAACCACGTGTAGCATGTCGAAGGTTTCGCTACGGGTTTCGCTGGTGCCGTCGGCAAGCGTACGCATGAAGGTGGCACGCCGGTTGGAGCCATCCACGGCTACCAGGCGATGGCTGTAATTGAGGTCAACGCCATACTTGTCGATATAGGCCATCAAGGCTGGGACATAGTCCGGCACGCCGAACAGCACGCCTCCAGCATTGAAAAAGCTCGCTTTAACATGGCCGAGCCGTCCGTTGCGCAGCCAGTGGTCGCAGGACAGATACAGCGCCTTTTGTGGTGCCCCTGCACACTTGATGGGCATCGGTGGTTGGGTGAACAGAGCGCGCCCTTGCTTGAGCGTTTGCACCAGCTCCCACGTATAGGGAGCGAGGTCGTAGCGGTAGTTGGAAGTGACGCCGTTGCGGCCAAGGGTTTCGCTGAGCCCCTCAATGGCGTCCCAGTCCAGCTTCAGGCCTGGGCAGACCACCAGTTGTTCATAACTGATGGCACGACCCGTTTCAAGGCTGACCAGCTGGCGCTTGGGGTCAAAGCCCTGAACCCGCGCCTTGATCCAGCGCACGCCGCTCGGGATAGCTGAAGCCATGGTCCGGGCAGTGCTCGGCGCGGTGAATACACCAGCGCCAACCATGGTCCAGCCCGGCTGGTAGTAATGCACATCGGCAGGGTCGATCAGGGCGATGTCCAGTGACGGGTCACGGGCGATCAAGCTTGAGGCGGTAGCGATACCGGCGGCACCGGCACCGACGATGACCACTTTATGGTGGTCTGCATTGGCAGGCATGGCAGTCAATCCTGAGAATTCTTGGTATGGGGCAGGGCGGTCACAGCGTGTTCAGCGGGATCTTCAGATAGCTCACGCCGTTTGGTTCAGGTTCGGGGAGCTGACCTGCGCGCATGTTCACCTGCACCGATGGCAGGATCAGTACCGGCATCTCGAGGGTTTTGTCGCGCGCCTCACGCATGACGACGAAGCTGTCCTCATCGATACCCTGGTGAACGTGGATGTTGCTGGCGCGTTGTTCGGCCACGGTGGTGACGTACTGCATCGCACGCCCGCCCGGCAGGTAGTCATGGCACATGAACAAGCGCGTCTGATCAGGAAAAGCTAGCAAGCGGCGGATCGAGCGGTACAAGGTACGGGCGTCGGCGCCGGGGAAGTCGCAGCGGGCGGTGCCATAGTCAGGCATGAAGAGCGTATCGCCAACGAACAACGCACACTCGCCAGCGTCCGCCACCATGAAGCTCATGCAGGCCGGAGTATGCCCCGGTGTGTGCAGCGCACGGGCCTGCAGATTACCGATGCAGAACCCTTCTTCGTCTTCGAACAGCACATCGAACTGGCTGCCATCTCGGGCAAAGCCTGGCTCTGCATTGAACAGCGTGCCGAAGACTTTCTGAACCTGAGTAATGTGTGCACCGATGGCCGTATGCCCTCCCAGCTTGCCCTTGAGATAAGCCGCTGCCGAGAGGTGATCGGCATGCACATGGGTGTCCAAAACCCACTGCACCTTAGCATTGAGCTGTTGCACACGTTCGATCAGACGATCCGCCGAAGCAGTGCTGGTGCGCCCTGACTTGGGGTCGTAGTCCAGCACACTGTCGATCAGTGCGCATTGCTGGGTTGCCCGGTCCATGACCAAGTAACTGATAGTCGAAGTCGCCTCGTCGTAGAAGGCGTCCACGTGAAGGTTGTTGCCGATGATCATCACGCTCTCCAGGTAGTCTGTCAGGCGCTGTACACGCCAAAACAGTTGAAGGAGGTTTATCAAGATACATGCCAGACGTTCGCCGATGAGCAAGCCAGTGAATACGGGCGGCTTAGCAGGGATGCATCGAAGGATGGCAGCCGCTTTGGCAGTAGACTGTCAGCCAATGGCAGTGTTTGGCAGTCCTTGCTACCCTGCGCCGATCAATCCAATGGTGCTGTGATGCCTGAATTTCATCCACACATCCTAGCTTTGGTGTCTTTCCTTGAGCACGATGCATTGCCCACCATCGTGCTGGATACCGACTACAACATCCTCGCGGCCAATGCAGCCTATCGCCGACAGTTCGGCCAGGACGAGCAGGCCCCGCTAGGTGAGAAATGTCATCGGGTATCGCATCACTACGCCGTGCCATGTGACCAGGCCGGTGAGCACTGCCCGATGCGCAAAGCGTGGGAAAGCAAAACCCCTGAACGGGTACTGCATATTCATCACACGCCACGCGGCCCCGAGCATGTGGATGTGGAGTTACGACCAATCCTCGATGAGCAGGGTAGGGTGGTGGCCTTCGTCGAGCGGCTCACCAGCATCACGTTAGCTTCAGCACAGCCGCAACAGCAGGGATTGGTCGGCCGCGCCCCCGCCTTCAAGGCAGCACTGGCCAGTTTGCAGCGCGCTGCCCCGGCACAGATCCCCGTGTTGCTTCAGGGTGAGTCGGGCACCGGTAAAGAGCTGTTCGCCCGCGCCATTCACATGGGGAGCCCACGGGCCAATGGCCCGCTTGTGGTTGTCGACTGCACGGGCCTTAACGAGTCGCTGTTCGAGAGCGAATTGTTCGGCTATGAGAAGGGGGCTTTCACTGGTGCCAATCAACGCAAGATCGGGCTGGCCGAAGCTGCCCATGGCGGTACTTTGTTTCTCGACGAGATCGGCGAGGTGCCGCTGGCCATGCAAGTTAAATTGCTGCGTCTGATCGAGTCCGGCAGCTTCCGCCCAGTGGGCAGCTTGCGTATCGTCCATTCCGATTTTCGTCTGGTATCAGCAACCCATAAACCGCTGAAGCAGATGGTTGCCGAAGGCAGGTTCCGGGAAGACCTGTATTATCGCATCAGCGGCTTTCCCATTCGCTTGCCAGCATTGCGCGAGCGCTTGGAGGATCTAGAGCTGCTGGCAGAAACCTTGTTGCAACGCACGGGTGGTAAAACCACACCTCGTCTGACAGAAGCCGCTCTTCAGCATCTCAAGCTGCATGGGTTTGCGGGCAACATTCGGGAGCTGCGTAACATCCTCGAGAGGGCGAGCCTATTTGCCGATGACGGGCTGATTCGCCCAGAGCATCTGCCTGAGGACATTGGGTCACCACGGGTGTCCGCCCAAACCGTAGGTAAGCGGCACGATCTAGGCGATCTGGCTCGAGCACTCGAACAGTTCCAGGGTTCACGTAGCGAGCTGGCACGCCATCTTGGCTTGAGTGAACGAACCTTGTATCGCCGCTTGAAATCCCTAGGCCTCAAATAACGGTATGAGCGTCTTTACCTGACCTTTACCTGTGCCCTGACATTGAACGACAAATGCTGTGGTCTTATGGGTTAACCGCACCAGCCATGAATTGACACTCGCCCAGTGTTCAACATGCAGAGGATTACCCATGAAAAAGACTATGACCGTGCTCTGCGCCGCGCTTGTGCTCAGCACCCCGTTGGCGAGCTTCGCGCAACCAGGCCCTGACCGTCACGAAGGCGGTCCCGGCCCAGGCCATCAGGATCACCGCCCCCCTGGGCCACCGGAACGGCACGACCGTCATGACAATGGTCGTCATGCGCCCTATCACAATCCCAATTTCCGACCTGAAGCTGGCATGCCGATGCCCCATCAGCAATGGCACCGTGGCTATGTGGTAGAACCACGCTACCGCGCCGACCGCTATTGGGTAACCGACTGGCGTGCCCGCCACCTCTATGCACCGCCACGCGATCACCGTTGGTTGTATGTGAATGGTGATTACGTGTTGGTCGCCATTGCCACGGGGGTAGTAGTCAGCGTGCTCGCTGGTTACTGAGGCTCAACCAATAAAAAAGCCCGCAGAAGCGGGCGTTTTTATTGGGCGCAAAGTGGATCAGAAGTCCAAGTTCGACACCGACAGCGCGTTGCTTTCGATGAAGTCGCGGCGGGGCTCGACCGCATCACCCATAAGGGTGTTGAAGATCTGGTCAGCAGCAATGGCGTCTTCGATGGTGACCTTGAGCATACGGCGCACGGTTGGATCCATGGTGGTTTCCCACAGCTGCTCTGGGTTCATCTCACCAAGTCCTTTGTATCGCTGGATGGTGTGACGCTTGGTGCTCTCGTTCATCAGCCAGTCGAGGCCTTCCTTGAACTCGGTGATTGCCTTGCGGCGCTCACCGCGCTGTACATAGGCGCCTTCACCCAACAGGGTAGAGAGCTTTGCACCTAGGTTGACCACCGAGCGATAGTCGTTGCTGCCAAAGAAGTCGCGGTTGAAAGTGACGTAACTGGCCAAGCCATGGGAGGTGATTTCCACCTCTGGCAGCCAAACATTGCGCTCCTTGTCTTCGCGCAGGCTGGACTTGTAGACCAGGCCCGATTTCTGGCTGTTGTTCAGGCGACCCTGAAACTTCTCAAGCCAGGCTTGCATCACGGCATGGTCGCCCAGTTGCTCGAGGGTGACTTCCGGCAGGTAGATGAAGTGCTCGGTGATGTCTTCCGGATACAAGCGTGACAGACGCTTGAGCGTTTTCATCACAGCACGGAACTCATTAACCAAGGTTTCGAGCGGTACGCCAGAAACGGCTGGTGCCGATTCATCCAGGTGCAGGCTGGCGTCTTCGAGGGCCGATTGGGTCATGTACTCTTCCATGGCCTCGTCGTCCTTGATGTACTGTTCCTGCTTGCCCTTTTTCACCTTATACAGCGGCGGCTGGGCAATGTAGATGTAGCCGCGCTCGACCAACTCCGGCAACTGGCGGAAGAAGAAGGTCAGCAGCAGAGTACGGATGTGCGAACCGTCGACGTCAGCATCGGTCATGATGATGATGTTGTGATAGCGCAGCTTGTCGATGTTGTACTCATCGCGGCCAATGCCACAGCCCAGCGCAGTGATCAAAGTGCCCACTTCCTGGGACGAGATCATTTTGTCGAAGCGCGCTTTCTCGACATTGAGGATCTTGCCTTTGAGCGGCAGGATCGCCTGGGTGCGGCGGTTGCGGCCTTGCTTGGCCGAACCACCTGCGGAGTCACCCTCCACCAGGTACAGTTCGGAAAGGGCAGGGTCCTTCTCTTGGCAGTCGGCAAGTTTGCCCGGCAGGCCAGCGATATCCAGCGCGCCTTTACGTCGGGTCATTTCACGTGCTTTACGAGCCGCTTCACGAGCACGGGCAGCGTCGATCATCTTGCCGACGACGGCCTTGGCTTCGTTCGGGTTTTCCAGGAGGAAGTCGGCGAAGTACTTGTTCATCTCTTGTTCAACGGCGGTTTTCACCTCCGAAGAAACCAGCTTGTCTTTGGTCTGCGAGCTGAACTTAGGATCAGGCACTTTCACCGAGATGATCGCGGTCAAGCCTTCACGAGCGTCATCACCCGTAGTGGCGACCTTGTTCTTCTTGGCCAGACCTTCCTGCTCGATGTAGCTATTAAGGCTACGGGTCAGCGAGGAGCGGAAGCCGACCAAGTGCGTTCCACCGTCACGCTGCGGAATGTTGTTGGTGAAGCACAGCAGGTTTTCGTTGAAGCTGTCGTTCCATTGCAGGGCAATCTCGACACCCACACCGTCATCGCGCTGGACATTGAAGTGGAAGACCTGAGAGTTGATCGGGTTCTTGTTGGTGTTGAGGTACTCAACGAACGCGCTCAAACCGCCTTCATACTTGAAGAACTCCTCCTTACCCGAGCGCTCATCCTTCAACAGGATGCCGACACCCGAGTTGAGGAACGAAAGCTCGCGGATCCGCTTGGCCAGGATGTCCCAGCTGAAGTGGATGTTCTTGAAGGTTTCTGCCGAAGGCTTGAAGTGAATGTGGGTACCGGTGGTTTCGCTATCGCCGACGATGGCCATTGGCGCCTGTGGAACACCATGAACGTAAGTCTGTTCCCAGATCTTGCCGCTGCGGCGCACGGTCAGCACTAGCTTTTCAGACAGCGCGTTCACCACCGAAACACCTACACCGTGCAAACCGCCGGATACCTTGTAGGAGTTGTCATCGAACTTACCGCCAGCGTGCAGTACGGTCATGATGACCTCGGCTGCAGATACGCCTTCCTCTTTATGCACATCGACCGGAATACCACGGCCGTTGTCACGCACGCTGATCGATTCGTCAGGGTGGATGATGACGGTAATGTCATCGCAATGGCCGGCAAGGGCTTCGTCGATCGAGTTGTCGACCACCTCGAAGACCATGTGGTGCAGGCCGCTACCATCATCGGTGTCGCCAATGTACATGCCGGGACGCTTGCGTACGGCATCCAAACCTTTCAGCACCTTGATGCTGGAGGAGTCGTACGTTTGATTTTCGCTCATGCCTTCACTCCCGATGGTCGTGGGTCTGGGTGATACGGCCATGTTCCACGTGGAACATGGCAACTGGCGTTTCCGTCTGCCAGCCTTCCCTCAGTAATTCGTGATCTACACAGGTGATGAACACCTGGCAGCGTAATTCTTCAAGCAAGCGGCACAGGGCGCGGCGATGCTGGTCATCCAGCTCGGACGGCAGGTCGTCTACAAGATAAATACAGTGACCGCGGCGAGCCTGATTAACGAGGTGGCCCTGGGCGATACGCAATGCGCAAACGACCAGCTTTTGCTGACCACGTGACAGGATGTCCGCTGCGTTATTAGCAGCTAGACGAAGACGCAGATCAGCACGCTGGGGGCCCGCTTGGGTGTGGCCCATCTGCTGATCGCGAAGGAGAGACGAGGCAAGTACTTCTTGCAGTTCTCGGTCCTTGTCCCAGCCTCTGTAGTAGCTCAGGGTCAACCCGTCCAGCTCGACCAGCTCACTCAGGGTTTGCTCGAAGACAGGCTTCAAGGCCTTGATGTAGTTGCGACGGTATTCATCTATTTCTGCGCTGGCCAGGCATAATTCCCGGTCCCAGGCGGCTTGCGAAGCTGGGTCAAGTGTACCATGCCGCAACCACGAGTTCCGCTGCCGCAGTGCCTTCTGCAGGCGCTGCCAAGCCGGAAGAAAACGAGGTTCCACGTGGAACACTCCCCAATCTAGAAACTGCCGGCGAATTTTCGGAGCGCCTTCCAGTAATCTGAAACTATCTGGGTTGATCAACTGCAGCGGTAACAACTCTGCCAGCTGAGCAGCGCTCTTGGCATTCTGTCCGTCAATCCTGATGGTAAATTCGCCCGCCCGCTCCCTAGAGACGCCCAAATTGCTGGTGCCCCCTTCAGCCAACTGCACCTCGCCAAACACTGTACAAGCCGCCTGCTCGTACTGAATTACAGGGTTCAACCGGGTACTGCGGAATGAACGTGCAAGCCCAAGCAGGTGCACAGCTTCAAGCACACTGGTCTTGCCGCTGCCATTGGCGCCGTAAAGGATATTGATGCGGGGGGAAGGTGAGAGTGTCACCGGGTGCAGGTTGCGCACCGCGGTGACCATGATCCGTCGAAGGGACATTTCGCCTGCTTCGTATTACAGACGCATCGGCATGACAACATAGGAAGAGTCGTCATTGCCCGCTTCCTGCAGCAGGGCACTGCTGTTGGAGTCAGACAGGATCAGACGAACTTGCTCAGTGGTCATGACGCCCAACACATCCAACAGGTAACTCACGTTGAAGCCGATTTCCAGCGAACTACCTTCGTAGTCCACGCTGATTTCTTCTTCCGCTTCTTCCTGCTCAGGGTTGTTGGCCTGGATTTTCAATTGGCCGGCCGCCAGCTGCAAACGGATACCCCGATATTTCTCGTTGGAGAGAATCGCGGTACGGCTGAAAGCTTCGCGCAGCGCCTGACGATCGCCGACTACTACTTTGTCACCGCCTTTAGGCAGCACACGCTCGTAGTCCGGGAACTTGCCATCGACCAGCTTGGAGGTGAAGGTGAACTCACCGGTGGTGGCACGGATATGGTGCTGGCCCAGGACGATGCTAACCATGCCTTCCGGGTCGGTCAGCAGGCGAGCCAATTCGAGAATACCCTTACGTGGAACGATGACTTGGTGACGATCATCCTGCTCGATCGGCGCGCTCATCGAGCACAGTGCCAAACGATGACCATCGGTGGATACGGCGCGCAAGGTATTGCGCGAAACTTCCAGCAACATGCCGTTGAGGTAGTAGCGCACGTCTTGCTGAGCCATGGCGAAACTGGTGCGCTCGATCAAGCGGCGGAGTTTGCTCTGCTCGAGGTTGCAGGTCAGCGAGCCCGGGCCTTCTTCAACGGTAGGGAAGTCATTGGCCGGCAGGGTCGACAGGGTAAAGCGACTGCGGCCAGCTTTGACCAACAGCTTCTGCTCATCGACCTTGATATCGATCAGCACATCGTTTGGCAGGCTTTTGCAGATGTCCATCAGCTTACGTGCCGGGACAGTGATTTCGCCAGGCTCGGCAGGCTCTTCGAGCTGCACACGGCCAACCAATTCGACTTCCAGGTCGGTACCGGTCAACGACAGCTGCTGGCCTTGCACGACCAGCAGCACATTGGACAGCACCGGCAAGGTCTGGCGGCGCTCGACGACACCGGCGACCAGTTGCAGGGGTTTCAACAGGGCTTCGCGTTGAATGGTGAAATGCATGGTCTAGTCCCTTGCCTTCAATTAGCTGCGCTGGAATGCATCACGTTGTCAGCGTACGCAGCAGGTTCTTGTAGTCCTCGCGGATGTCCGCGTCGGATTCCTTCAATTCGTTGATCTTGCGGCACGCGTGCAGCACTGTGGTGTGGTCGCGACCACCAAACATGTCACCTATCTCAGGCAAGCTGTGGTTGGTGAGTTCCTTCGACAGAGCCATGGCTACCTGACGGGGGCGTGCAACCGAGCGCGAGCGGCGTTTGGACAACAGATCGGCGATCTTGATCTTGTAGTACTCGGCCACCGTGCGCTGGATGTTATCCACACTCACGAGTTTATCTTGCAGTGCCAGCAAGTCTTTGAGCGACTCGCGAATCAGCTCGATGGTGATATCCCGGCCCATGAAATGCGAGTGAGCGATCACGCGCTTCAAGGCACCTTCGAGTTCACGTACGTTGGAGCGGATGCGTTGGGCAATGAAGAAGGCAGCATCGTGAGGCAGCTCAACCTTGGCCTGGTCGGCCTTCTTCATCAAGATCGCCACGCGGGTTTCCAGCTCCGGTGGTTCTACGGCCACCGTCAGGCCCCAGCCGAAGCGCGACTTCAGACGTTCTTCCAGGCCTTCGATCTCCTTGGGGTAGCGGTCGCTGGTGAGGATCACCTGCTGACCACCCTCGAGCAAGGCGTTGAAGGTGTGGAAAAACTCTTCTTGAGAACGCTCTTTGCGGGCGAAGAACTGAATGTCGTCGATCAGTAGCGCATCCACCGAACGATAGAAACGTTTGAACTCATTGATCGCGTTGAGCTGCAGAGCCTTGACCATATCCGCGACGAAGCGCTCCGAATGCAGGTAAACAACCTTGGCATTCGGGTTTTTCTTCAGCAGATGGTTACCCACGGCATGCATCAGGTGAGTTTTACCCAGGCCCACCCCACCGTAGAGGAACAGTGGGTTATAGCCATGCTTGGGGTTGTCGGCTACCTGCCAGGCAGCAGCACGGGCCAACTGGTTCGACTTACCTTCGACGAAGGTTTCGAAGGTGAAGGTACGGTTCAGATAACTGGTGTGCTTGAGCGCACCTTCCACCTGAACCGTGCGTTGCTCAGTGCGGCTGCCGGGAGCAGGCGCTGAGCCACTGTCAGCCATGCCGTCGAAGCTATCACGCGAAGGCGAGTCATTCACCTCATTGACTTGCACCTGCTCACCCACCGAAGCCTCTACAGGTTCGGCAAGCGCAACCACTGTAGGTGCTGCAGCCTGTTGCGCCTGGGTGTTGGCCAGAGATGCTGCCACAGCAGCGCTGACCGGTGCATTGGGTGCAGCACGAGGAGCAGAACTCCGGCGGCTGCCTATTAATAAGGAGAGGGAAGGCGCCATGCCGCTACCGTTTTCACCCAACAGCTCGAGCAAACGGCCAAGGTACTTTTCATTCACCCAATCGAGCACGAAACGGTTGGGCGCATACACGCGCAACTCGTCGCCTTCGGCTTCGACCTGTAGCGGACGGATCCAGGTGTTGAATTGCTGGGCAGGCAGTTCGTCGCGCAGAAGCTCCACGCACTGCTGCCAAAGTTCCACTGACACGGATATCCCCTGAGTTGAAAGCCGGATAAGGCCAAAACAAACCGCCATTGTACCGCTCGAGCGCTCAGTTATCCACATGTGGAAACATTCCAAGCCATGACAAAACAGTCAGTTAGCGGCCAAAACGCCTTCACGGAGTTGTGAATAAGCTCTGTGGATAACCGGGCTTGAGGTCTATGCACAACCCTGACCTAAGACCTGTGGATAAAACCTCTGTGGATAATGGGCAATTCTATCCACAGCCTTTACCCATGGCTGCCACAGGCGCAGCACCTGTTACCGACAAAGTTTCAAATCTCTGGAAGCCTCTTGATTATTGACGTGGAGCTAGTTATCCACAGAAGGTTGTCCACCTAAGATTTATAAGTTCTTTAGAAAAGCTTTTTATATCTCTCTTCTTTTTTCTAATTTTGTCCCCGCCCGTCCTACCGAGCAACCTCGCGGTGCCCCGTTCTCAGAAGTGCCTTCTATAAGGAAAGACTGGTTGGAAATTGACCTATGGGCTTGCTTTCTCTAGAATCGCCGATCTCTTAAAAAGGGGGCCATTCCGGCCCGTAGTCGACAAACCCAGGTAACAACGCCATGAAACGTACTTTCCAACCAAGCACCATCAAGCGCGCTCGCACCCACGGCTTCCGTGCCCGTATGGCTACCAAGAACGGCCGCGCTGTTCTGTCGCGTCGTCGTGCCAAAGGCCGTAAGCGTCTGGCCATTTGATTTTTCGGCACAGGTGGTGAGTCAGGACTTCAGTCGGGAAAAGCGACTGCTTACACCCCGGCACTTCAAAGCGGTCTTCGACTCCCCAACCGGCAAGGTTCCAGGGAAAAACCTGCTGATCCTTGCTCGCGAGAACGGCCTGGATCACCCGCGCCTCGGCCTGGTGATCGGCAAGAAGAGCGTCAAGCTCGCCGTTCAACGCAATCGCCTCAAGCGCTTGATGCGCGATTCCTTCCGGCTCAACCAGCAAGCACTGGGTGGCATGGATATAGTGATCGTCGCGCGCAAGGGATTGGGTGAGATGGAAAACCCGGAATTGCACCAACACTTTGGCAAGCTCTGGAAACGTCTGGCACGCAGCCGGCCCAATCCAGCGGCAGATGCCAATTCCGCAGGGGTAGACAGTCAACATGCGTAAACTGGCCATCGTCCCGATCCAGTTTTACCGTTACGCCATCAGCCCCCTGATGGCCAATCACTGTCGTTTCTACCCCAGTTGCTCCTGTTACGCTCTGGAAGCCATTGAAAACCATGGCCTCTTGCGTGGCGGGTGGCTAGCCGTTCGTCGCCTGGGGCGTTGTCATCCGTGGAACGACGGCGGTTTCGATCCCGTTCCTCCCGCTCCTTCCTCCCGAACTTCTTCGATAGCCGAGTAATCATGGATATTAAACGCACGATCCTGATCGTCGCCCTGGCAATCGTGTCCTACGTCATGGTCCTCAAGTGGAACGAGGACTACGGCCAGGCTGCCCTGCCGACTCAGAATACTGCTGCCAGCACTACTGCCCCGGCGTTGCCCGACGGCGTACCGGCCGGTAACGCCAGCGCCGATGTGCCAAGCGCCAATGCCGAATCCAGCCCTGCCGAACTGGCACCGGCCGCGGTCAGTAAAGACCTGATTCGGGTCAAGACCGATGTCCTGGACCTGGCTATCGATCCGGTCGGTGGTGACATCGTCCAGCTGAACCTGCCCAAGTACCCACGCCGCCAGGATCACCCGGATATTCCGTTCCAGCTGTTCGACAACGGCGGTGAGCGTGTCTACCTGGCACAAAGTGGCCTGACTGGTGCCAATGGTCCGGATGCTCGCTCGTCCGGTCGCCCGCTATACGCGGCCGAGCAGAAGAGCTACCAATTGGCTGACGGCCAGCAACAACTGGTGGTCGACCTCAAGTTCAGCGATAACGGCGTCAATTACATCAAGCGCTTCAGCTTCAAGCGCGGTGAGTACGACCTGAACGTCAGCTACCTGATCGACAACCAGAGCGGTCAGCCGTGGAACGGCAATTTCTTCGCCCAACTTAAGCGTGACGCCAGTTCCGACCCGTCGTCGAGCACGGCCACCGGCACCGCGACCTATCTGGGCGCCGCCATGTGGACTGCCTCGGAGCCTTACAAAAAGGTTTCGATGAAGGACATCGACAAGGGTAGTTTGAAAGAAAATGTGTCCGGTGGCTGGGTCGCCTGGCTGCAGCACTACTTCGTCACCGCGTGGATTCCTGAAAAATCGGATAACAACGTTGTCCAGACTCGCAAGGACAGCCAGGGCAACTACATCATCGGCTACACCGGCCCGGCTCTGAGCGTTCCTGCTGGCGGCAAGGCCGAAACCAGCGCCATGCTGTACGCCGGCCCGAAGATTCAGTCCAAGCTCAAGGAGTTGTCCCCAGGCCTGGAACTGACCGTCGACTACGGCTTCCTGTGGTTCATTGCCCAGCCGATCTTCTGGCTGCTGCAACATATCCACAGCCTGCTGGGTAACTGGGGCTGGTCGATCATCGTGCTGACCATGCTCATCAAAGGCCTGTTCTTCCCGCTGTCGGCTGCCAGCTACCGCTCGATGGCGCGCATGCGTGCCGTGGCGCCCAAGCTCGCCGCACTGAAGGAACGCTTCGGTGACGATCGCCAGAAGATGTCCCAGGCGATGATGGAGCTGTACAAGAAAGAGAAGATCAACCCACTGGGCGGCTGCTTGCCGATCCTGGTGCAGATGCCGGTCTTCCTGTCCTTGTACTGGGTACTGCTGGAAAGCGTGGAAATGCGCCAGGCCCCGTGGATGCTGTGGATCACCGACCTGTCGATCAAGGATCCGTTCTTCATCCTGCCGATCATCATGGGCGCTACCATGTTCATCCAGCAGCGTCTGAACCCGACTCCACCGGATCCGATGCAGGCCAAGGTGATGAAAATGATGCCGATCATCTTCACCTTCTTCTTCCTGTGGTTCCCGGCTGGTCTGGTGCTGTACTGGGTTGTGAACAACTGCCTGTCGATCACTCAGCAGTGGTACATCACCCGCCGTATCGAAGCAGCTACCAAAAAAGCGGCTGCTTGACGGGCTACTGCGCTAGCCTGTGAATAAAAACGCCCCTTCGGGGGCGTTTTTGCTATCTGTCGTATTTGTCGTAGAGGCTTTCGACCATGAACACTGTGCGTGAAACCATCGCTGCCATCGCCACCGCCCAAGGCCGCGGAGGCGTCGGGATCGTCAGGCTGTCCGGGCCATTGGCAGGCAAGGCCGGGCAGCTGATCACCGGCCGCACGCTGACACCACGCCATGCACACTACGGCCCTTTCCGCGATGAAGAGGGCCTGGTGCTGGATGAAGGCATTGCCCTGTTCTTTCCTGGGCCCAACTCCTTCACTGGCGAAGATGTGCTCGAACTGCAGGGCCATGGTGGGCCAGTGGTACTGGATATGCTGCTGCAGCGCTGTGTACAAGTGGGTTGCCGCCTGGCGCGTCCGGGGGAGTTCAGCGAGCGAGCGTTCCTCAATGACAAACTTGACCTGGCCCAGGCTGAAGCCATTGCCGACCTGATCGAAGCTAGCTCAAGCCAGGCTGCACGCAACGCGCTGCGCTCGTTGCAGGGGGAGTTCTCCAAACGTGTGCACGGCCTGACCGAAGCGTTAATTGCTTTGCGCATCTACGTCGAGGCTGCCATCGATTTTCCTGAGGAAGAAATCGACTTCCTTGCCGATGGCCATGTGCTTTCGATGCTCGATGCTGTGCGTGACCAGTTGTCTACCGTACAACGAGAGGCTGGGCAGGGCGCCTTGCTGCGCGATGGCATGACGGTAGTCATCGCCGGCCGGCCCAACGCCGGGAAATCGAGCTTGCTCAATCAGCTGGCTGGCCGGGAGGCCGCCATCGTGACGGATATCGCCGGTACTACACGGGACATTCTGCGTGAACATATCCACATCGACGGCATGCCGCTGCACGTGGTCGACACGGCAGGCCTGCGCGACACCGATGACCATGTGGAAAAGATCGGTGTAGAGCGGGCGTTGAAGGCTATTGGCGAGGCCGATCGAGTACTCTTAGTGGTTGATTCCACCGCGCCCGAGGCCAGCGACCCGTTCGCCTTGTGGCCTGAGTTTCTCGACCAGCGCCCCGAACCGGCCAAGGTCACGTTGATACGCAACAAGGCAGACCTCAGTGGCGAGCAAGTAGGGCTGGAACAGTCTGACGATGGCCATGTGACAATCACCCTGAGCGCCAAGGGGGACAACCAGGGGCTGCAACTGCTGCGTGACCACCTCAAAGCCTGCATGGGTTATGAACAGACTGCCGAAAGCGGCTTCAGCGCTCGCCGCCGCCACCTCGATGCCCTGCGCCAAGCCAGTTCGCATCTAGAGCATGGCCGTGCACAGCTGACTCTGGCAGGTGCCGGTGAGCTGTTGGCCGAGGACCTGCGTCAGGCGCAGCAGGCACTGGGTGAAATCACCGGCGCGTTCAGTTCTGACGACCTGCTGGGGAGGATATTTTCCAGTTTCTGCATCGGCAAATAGTCCACAGCTAGACAAGCTCAATGCCGCTCCCCATGGAGCGGCTTTTTTTTGCCTGAGATTTGGCCACTCGTCGGATCGTTGCGGGTAGCAGCGGGCTGTGCACAACTGATCCGACCGTCAGAGATGGCGAGTCCAGTGCACTGATATTCATCCACAGGCAGAAGTTTTATGACAGGAGCCCTGTGGAAAACCCATCATAAGCCCTTTTGATAAACGGGCTTTTTTCATGGTGACAAATCCGCCTGTGGGTAAAGAGCCATTTAATCCACAGGCTGCTGAACGTTATCCATAGGCCTTAAGGTGGGTAAGCCACAGAGTTCAATTTCGCTGTAAACCACATGGATTGTGCCCTACAGAACTTTATCCACAGATAAGGCTGTGCATAAGAATAAACATAAAAACAAAGCTTTTTTAAATTTCTCTCTCTAATTTCTGTTGTCTGCCACTCATCCACAGGCTGGTCAAAATTTGCTCAGACGGTTTCTTTAAAGGGGGGTAAGTCCCTATACTTGTCTGCTTACCTTCTCTATTCGCAAAAACAGGCACGAGGTGCGTGGTGGATTTCCCTTCCCGTTTTGAAGTGATCGTCATCGGCGGCGGCCATGCCGGTACCGAGGCTGCGCTTGCGTCAGCACGCATGGGTGTGAAAACCCTGCTGTTGACCCATAACGTGGAAACCCTCGGTCACATGAGCTGCAACCCAGCGATCGGTGGCATTGGCAAGAGTCACCTGGTCAAAGAAATCGATGCGCTCGGCGGCGCCATGGCGCTGGCCACCGACAAGAGCGGCATCCAGTTCCGTATCCTGAACAACCGCAAAGGGCCGGCCGTGCGCGCAACCCGCGCCCAAGCCGACCGCGCCATTTACAAGGCGGTGGTACGCGAGATTCTGGAAAACCAGCCCAACCTGTGGATATTCCAGCAGTCCTGCGATGACCTGATCGTCGAACAGGATCAGGTCAAGGGCGTGGTCACACAGATGGGCCTGCGCTTCTTCGCGGAGTCCGTAGTGCTGACCACAGGTACTTTCCTGGGCGGCCTCATCCACATTGGTCTGCAGAACCATTCCGGCGGACGCGCCGGCGACCCGCCTTCGATTGCCCTGGCTCACCGTATGCGCGAGCTGCCGCTGCGCGTGGGCCGGCTCAAAACCGGTACGCCTCCACGTATCGACGGGCGTTCGGTGGATTTCTCGGTGATGACCGAACAGCCGGGCGACACGCCGATCCCGGTAATGTCCTTCATGGGCAACGCGCAGATGCATCCGCGCCAAGTCAGCTGCTGGATCACTCACACCAACAGCCGCACCCACGAAATAATTGCCTCGAACCTTGACCGTTCGCCAATGTATTCCGGGGTGATCGAGGGCGTGGGCCCACGCTATTGCCCATCGATCGAAGACAAGATCCACCGCTTCGCCGATAAAGAAAGCCACCAGGTGTTCATCGAGCCCGAAGGCCTGAACACCCATGAGCTGTACCCGAACGGCATTTCCACCTCGTTGCCATTCGACGTGCAACTGGAGCTGGTGCGCTCGATCCGCGGCATGGAAAACGCGCACATCGTGCGCCCTGGTTACGCGATCGAGTACGACTACTTCGATCCCCGCGACCTCAAGTACAGCCTCGAAACCAAAGTCATCGGTGGGCTGTTCTTTGCTGGCCAGATCAATGGCACCACCGGTTACGAAGAAGCCGGTGCCCAGGGCTTGCTGGCCGGTACCAACGCAGCACTACGTGCGCAGGGCCGCGAAAGCTGGTGCCCGCGCCGCGACGAGGCGTACATCGGGGTACTGGTGGACGACCTGATTACGCTCGGCACCCAGGAGCCGTACCGCATGTTCACTTCGCGTGCCGAGTACCGGCTGATCCTGCGCGAAGACAACGCTGACCTTCGTCTGACCGAGAAAGGCCGTGAGCTAGGCCTGATCGACGATGATCGTTGGGCTGCATTCTGCGCCAAGCGCGATGGCATCGAGCGTGAAGAACAACGTCTGAAATCGACTTGGGTGCGCCCGAATACCGAACAGGGTCAAGCCATTGTGGATAAGTTCGGTACCCCGCTGGCTCACGAATACAGCCTGCTGAATCTGTTGGCGCGGCCCGAGATCGACTATGCCGGCCTGATCGAGGCTACTGGTGGTGATGCTATCGATCCACAAGTGGCCGAGCAGGTCGAGATCAAGACCAAGTACGCCGGTTACATCGACCGTCAGCAGGACGAAATCGCCCGCTTGCGCGCCAGCGAAGATACCCGGCTGCCTGTGGATATCGACTACACAAGCATTTCCGGCCTGTCGAAGGAGATCCAGAGCAAGCTTGGCCAGACCCGTCCTGAAACTCTGGGCCAGGCCTCGCGCATCCCTGGGGTAACCCCGGCGGCGATTTCCCTGCTGCTGATTCATCTGAAAAAACGCGGCGCTGGCCGCGAATTGGAGCAAAGCGCTTGAGTTCCTTGGTCACCCCGCAACATGCCGAAGAGTTGTCCACAGGTGCGCATCAGCTTGGTGTCGAGTTGAGCGCCGAGCAGCAGGAAAAGCTGCTGGGTTACCTGGCCCTGTTGATCAAGTGGAACAAAGCCTACAACCTTACCGCCGTGCGCGATCCTGACGAGATGGTTTCCCGTCATCTGCTGGACAGCCTCAGCGTGATGTCGTTTATCCACAGCGAACGTGACAGCTGGCTGGACGTGGGCAGTGGCGGTGGTATGCCTGGCATCCCCTTGGCTATCCTGCATCCGCAAAAGCGTGTGACGGTACTGGACGCCAACGGCAAGAAGACCCGCTTCCTGACTCAGGTCAAAATGGAGCTCAAGTTGGACAACCTTACGGTTATCCACAGCCGAGTGGAGGCCTTTACGCCGTCCTCTCCATTCAGCGGAATCATCTCGCGCGCCTTCAGCAGTATGGAGAACTTCACCAACTGGACCCGCCATCTAGGCGACACCGGGACGCAATGGCTTGCAATGAAGGGGCTGCATCCTGCCGACGAACTGGTAGCATTGCCCGCAGACTTCACAGTGGAAAGCGAGCAGGCCCTGACCGTTCCAGGTTGCCAGGGCCAGCGCCATCTGCTGATACTGCGCCGCAAGGCTTGATTGGGAACACACGCAACAATGGCTAAGGTATTCGCAATCGCGAACCAGAAAGGTGGTGTCGGTAAGACCACCACCTGTATCAATCTCGCAGCATCGCTGGCCGCGACCAAGCGTCGTGTGCTGCTGATCGACCTCGATCCGCAGGGCAATGCGACCATGGGCAGCGGTGTGGACAAACACGAACTCGAGCATTCGGTCTATGACCTGCTGATCGGGGAATGCGACCTTGCCCAGGCCATGCACTACTCCGAGCATGGTGGCTTTCAGCTGCTGCCGGCCAACCGGGACCTGACCGCTGCGGAAGTAGTGCTGCTGGAAATGCAGGTCAAAGAAAGCCGTCTGCGTAACGCGCTGGCGCCTATCCGTGACAACTACGATTACATTCTCATCGACTGCCCACCGTCGCTGTCGATGCTGACGCTGAACGCGCTGGTGGCATCCGATGGCGTGATCATCCCGATGCAGTGCGAGTATTACGCGCTGGAAGGTCTTAGCGACCTTGTGGATAACATCAAGCGCATTGCGGCACGGTTGAACCCGCAATTGAAGATCGAGGGTCTGCTGCGGACCATGTACGACCCGCGTCTGAGCCTGAATAACGATGTTTCGGCGCAGCTCAAGGAACACTTTGGCGAGCAGTTGTACGACACTGTCATTCCGCGCAACATCCGCCTGGCCGAGGCGCCGAGTTTTGGCATGCCGGCGCTGGCCTACGACAAGCAATCGCGTGGCGCACTGGCCTACCTGGCCCTGGCCGGAGAACTGGTACGCCGTCAACGCCGTCAGTCACGCACTGCACAGACAACTTAAGGAATCCGCATGGCCGTTAAGAAACGAGGTCTCGGACGTGGGTTGGATGCACTGCTCAGTGGTCCGTCCGTCAGCGCGCTCGAAGAGCAGGCTGTGAAGATCGACCAGAAAGAATTGCAACACCTGCCTGTGGAACTGATTCAGCGTGGCAAGTACCAGCCACGCCGTGACATGGACCCCGAGGCACTGGAAGAACTCGCCCACTCGATCCGCAACCACGGGGTGATGCAGCCGATCGTGGTGCGCCCGATCGACGGTAGCCGCTATGAGATCATTGCTGGTGAGCGCCGTTGGCGTGCCACACAGCAGGCAGGCCTGGACACTATCCCGGCCATGGTGCGCGAAGTACCGGACGAGGCCGCCATTGCCATGGCGCTCATCGAGAACATTCAACGCGAAGATCTCAACCCGCTGGAAGAAGCCTTGGCTTTGCAGCGCCTGCAACAGGAATTCGAACTGACCCAGCAACAGGTCGCTGATGCCGTGGGCAAATCGCGAGTGACCGTGGCCAACCTGCTGCGGCTTATTTCGCTGCCGGAAGCGATCAAGACCATGCTCGCCCACGGTGATCTGGAGATGGGCCATGCCCGTGCTTTGCTCGGGCTTGAGGAAGATCGTCAGGAAGAGGGGGCGCGTCATGTTGTCGCACGTGGCCTCACCGTGCGCCAAACTGAGGCACTGGTGCGTCAATGGCTCAATGGCAAGCCTGAACCGGTAGAGCCGGGTAAACCTGATCCGGACATCGCACGCCTTGAACAACGGCTTGCAGAGCGCCTGGGCTCTGCCGTGCAGATACGGCATGGCAACAAGGGCAAAGGCCAGTTGGTTATTCGCTATAACTCGCTTGACGAGTTGCAAGGTGTGCTCGCACACATCCGCTGAAACAATTGCAATTGTAGCGAACAGTCGGAAATCACTACCCAAGAGTTGAATAGGGGTTAATCCACCCCTATACTCTGCGCGCATTTTGTCGGCACAAATTATGCCAAGTCGTTACTGACTTGTTGGTCGACTTCCGAGGAGCAGTTGTGATGGAAATCCGCACGCCAAACCGCCTGCCTTTCCATCGCTGGGCGGTTTTTCCGGTACTGCTGGCTCAATTCGTCGTACTACTGCTGGCAACCGTGGTGTTGTGGCAGTGGAAAGGGGCGGTCAGTGGATATTCAGGCCTTTGCGGAGGTTTGATTGCCTGGCTACCCAATGTGTATTTCGCCTGGAAGGCTTTTCGCTTTAGCGGAGCTCGGGCGGCACAAGCCATCGTCAAGTCGTTTTACGCGGGCGAGGCGGGCAAGATGATTTTGACGGCAGTGCTATTTGCACTGACCTTCGCAGGAGTGAAGCCACTGGCGCCGTTAGCAGTATTCGGCGTCTTCGTGTTGACCCTTTTGGTCAGCTGGTTCGCGCCCCTGCTGATGAATAAAAGACTTTCGAGACCTTAGGGCGTTTGAGGCAACCATGGCAGCAGAAACCGCTTCGGGCTATATCCAGCACCACTTGCAGAACCTGACCTACGGTCAACTACCAGACGGCAGCTGGGGCTTCGCCCATTCGGCTGCAGAAGCCAAGGCAATGGGCTTCTGGGCGTTCCACCTGGACACCCTGGGTTGGTCCGTCGCGCTGGGTCTGATCTTCCTGTTCATCTTCCGCATGGCGGCCAAGAAGGCGACTTCCGGCCAACCAGGCGGCCTGCAGAACTTCGTGGAAGTACTGGTGGACTTCGTCAACGGCAGCGTGAAGGACTCCTTCCACGGCCGTAGCCCAGTGATTGCCCCGCTGGCGCTGACCATTTTCGTCTGGGTATTCCTGATGAACGCCATCGACCTGGTTCCGGTCGACTGGATTCCTCAGCTGGCCATCCTGATCTCCGGTGATCCGCACATTCCGTTCCGCGCCGTGTCGACCACCGACCCGAACGCGACCTTGGCCATGGCCTTCTGCGTCTTTGCGCTGATCATTTTCTACAGCATCAAGGTCAAGGGCCTGGGCGGCTTCATCGGTGAGCTGACCCTGCACCCGTTCGGCAGCAAGAACATCTTCGTGCAGATCCTGCTGATCCCGGTCAACTTCCTGCTGGAATTCGTCACCCTGATCGCCAAGCCGATATCCCTGGCACTGCGTCTGTTCGGCAACATGTACGCCGGCGAGCTGGTGTTCATCCTGATCGCGGTGATGTTCGGCGCCGGCATCCTCTGGCTGAGCGGCCTGGGTATCGTGCTGCAGTGGGCGTGGGCTGTGTTCCACATCCTGATCATCACCCTGCAAGCTTTCATCTTCATGATGCTCACCATCGTCTACCTGTCGATGGCTCACGAAGATAACCATTAAGACCGCCTGGCGTGTCTGATAGCCTTCCCCGCCTGTTTGGGGGGAGGGCTTAAAAAGTCCGCAAGGGCATGCTGTACCAAACGATTTGTTTTACCGCTTCAAACTAAAAACCTAACCAATACGACGTAAAAGTCGGGAGGAAAGATGGAAACTGTAGTTGGTCTGACCGCTATCGCTGTTGCTCTGCTGATCGGCCTGGGTGCTCTGGGTACCGCCATTGGTTTCGGCCTGCTGGGCGGCAAATTCCTGGAAGGCGCTGCTCGTCAGCCTGAGATGGTTCCGATGCTGCAGGTCAAAATGTTCATCGTTGCCGGTCTGCTCGACGCCGTAACCATGATCGGTGTTGGTATCGCTCTGTTCTTCACCTTCGCGAATCCGTTCGTTGGTCAGATCGCCGGCTAATCACTCGTCACTACGAGTTGATGGCTGTATGAATTAAGACCGAGCGAGGTGTTGGCGTGAACATTAATGCAACCCTGATTGGCCAATCCGTTGCTTTTCTGATTTTTGTACTCTTCTGCATGAAGTATGTATGGCCTCCGGTCATCACTGCCCTGCAAGAGCGCCAAAAGAAGATTGCCGACGGTTTGGACGCTGCCAACCGCGCAGCTCGCGACCTGGAGCTGGCCCAAGAGAAAGCGGGTCAGCAACTGCGTGAAGCTAAAGCCCAGGCAGCCGAAATCATTGAGCAAAGCAAGAAACGCGCTGCTCAGCTTGTCGAGGAAGCCCGTGAACAGGCCCGCGTCGAAGCTGACCGTGTGAAGGCTCAGGCTCTGGCCGAGATCGAACAGGAACTTAACAGCGCTAAAGACGCCCTGCGTGCCCAAGTGGGTGCCCTGGCCGTTGGCGGTGCCGAAAAGATCCTTGGCGCCACAATCGATCAAAACGCGCATGCGGAGCTGGTTAACAAACTGGCCGCTGAAATTTAAGCGAGGGCGATCATGGCAGAACTGACCACGTTGGCCCGACCTTACGCTAAGGCTGCCTTTGAGCATGCCCAGGCCCATCAGCAACTGGCCAATTGGTCAGCCATGCTCGGCCTGGCTGCTGCGGTTTCGCAAGACGAGACCATGCAGCGCCTGCTCAAGGCCCCGCGACTGACGAGCGCAGAAAAGGCCGCCACGTTCATTGACGTGTGCGGTGACAAGTTCAATGCACAGGCACAGAATTTCATTCATGTTGCCGCGGAAAACGACCGTCTCCTGCTTCTGCCGGAGATTGCCGCTCTGTTCGACCTGTACAAGGCCGAGCAAGAGAAATCCGTGGACGTGGAAGTCACCAGTGCCTTCGCGTTGGACCAAGAACAGCAAGACAAACTCGCCAAGGTTCTCAGTGCACGGTTAGGCCAGGAAGTGCGCCTGCACGCGTCGGAGGATGCCAGCCTTATTGGCGGCGTCGTCATCCGCGCAGGTGACCTGGTAATCGATGGCTCTGTTCGCGGCAAAATCGCGAAACTGGCCGAAGCATTGAAATCTTGAGTTTGAAGGGGCAGCAGAGCAATGCAGCAACTCAATCCTTCCGAAATTAGTGAAATCATCAAGGGCCGCATCGACAACCTCGATGTGAGCTCCCAAGCCCGTAACGAAGGTACCGTCGTTTCGGTTTCCGACGGTATCGTGCGCATCCACGGTCTGGCCGACGTCATGTACGGCGAAATGATCGAGTTCCCTGGCAGCGTATTCGGCATGGCCCTGAACCTGGAGCAAGACTCCGTAGGTGCAGTGATCCTGGGTGCCTATGACACCCTGGCCGAAGGCATGAGCGCCAAGTGCACCGGTCGCATCCTGGAAGTTCCGGTTGGTAAGGAACTGCTGGGTCGCGTCGTTGACGCCCTGGGCAACCCGATCGACGGCAAAGGTCCTCTGGGCAACACCCAGACCGACGCAGTCGAGAAAGTGGCTCCAGGCGTGATCTGGCGTAAGTCGGTAGACCAGCCTGTACAGACTGGCTACAAGTCCGTCGACGCCATGATCCCTGTCGGCCGTGGCCAGCGTGAGCTGATCATCGGTGACCGTCAGATCGGCAAGACCGCCATGGCCATCGACGCCATCATCAACCAGAAAGACTCCGGTATTTTCTGCGTTTATGTTGCTGTCGGCCAGAAGCGCTCCACCGTTGCCAACATCGTTCGCAAGCTGGAAGAAACCGGCGCCCTGGCCAACACCATCGTGGTCGTTGCCAGTGCTTCGGAATCCGCCGCGCTGCAGTTCCTGGCGCCATACGCCGGCTGCACCATGGGCGAGTTCTTCCGTGACCGCGGTGAAGATGCCCTGATCGTTTACGATGACCTGTCCAAGCAGGCCGTTGCGTACCGTCAGATCTCCCTGCTGCTGCGCCGTCCACCAGGACGTGAAGCGTACCCAGGTGACGTGTTCTATCTCCACTCCCGTCTGCTGGAGCGTGCGTCGCGCGTTTCCGAAGAGTACGTCGAGAAGTTCACCAACGGCGCAGTGACTGGCAAAACCGGTTCCCTGACTGCCCTGCCGATCATCGAAACCCAGGCTGGCGACGTTTCCGCGTTCGTTCCGACCAACGTGATTTCCATCACCGACGGTCAGATCTTCCTGGAATCGGCCATGTTCAACTCGGGCATCCGCCCTGCAGTGAACGCCGGTGTTTCGGTATCCCGCGTAGGTGGTGCCGCTCAGACCAAGATCATCAAGAAGCTGTCCGGTGGTATTCGTACCGCACTGGCTCAGTACCGTGAACTGGCTGCATTCGCCCAGTTCGCTTCCGATCTGGACGAAGCGACCCGCAAGCAGCTGGAGCATGGTCAGCGCGTAACCGAGCTGATGAAGCAGAAGCAGTACGCGCCAATGTCCATCGCGGACATGGCTCTGTCGCTGTACGCCGCTGAGCGTGGTTTCCTGACTGACGTGGAAGTCTCCAAGATCGGCAGCTTCGAGCAAGCACTGATCGCCTACTTCAACCGTGATCACGCCGAACTGATGGCGAAGATCAACGTGAAGGGTGACTTCAACGACGAAATCGACGCAGGCCTGAAAGCCGGTATCGAGAAGTTCAAGGCCACCCAGACCTGGTAAGCCGCAGCGGGGGCTCCGGCCCCCGCTTGCTAACCTGATAGGTGATACATGGCAGGCGCAAAAGAGATTCGCAGTAAGATTGCGAGCATCAAAAGCACGCAAAAAATTACCAGCGCCATGGAGAAAGTGGCGGTCAGCAAAATGCGCAAGGCACAAATGCGCATGGCTGCTAGCCGTCCTTACGCGGAGCGTATCCGCCAGGTGATCGGTCATCTGGCCAACGCCAACCCGGAATACCGCCACCCGTTCATGATCGAGCGCCCTGTGAAGCGCGCCGGTTATATCGTGGTGAGCAGTGACCGTGGTCTGTGCGGTGGCTTGAACACCAACCTGTTCAAGGCCCTGGTCAAGGACATGAGCGTAAACCGCGAACAGGGCGTGGAAATCGACCTGTGCGTGATCGGCAGCAAGGGTGCGACTTTCTTCCGCATCTTTGGCGGCAACGTCGTAGCCGCGATCAGCCACCTGGGCGAAGAGCCATCGATCAACGACTTGATCGGCTCCGTCAAAGTGATGCTGGACGCCTACCTGGACGGCCGTATCGATCGCCTCTCGGTGGTTTCGAACAAGTTCATCAACACCATGACCCAAAAACCGACGGTCGAGCAATTGGTACCGTTGGTGGCAACCCCGGATCAGGATCTCAAGCATCACTGGGATTACCTGTACGAACCCGACGCAAAAGAGCTGCTGGACGGCTTGATGGTGCGTTACGTGGAGTCGCAGGTGTACCAGGCGGTGGTCGAGAACAACGCTGCTGAACAAGCGGCCCGGATGATCGCCATGAAGAACGCCACAGACAACGCCGGTGATTTGATCAAAGAGCTTCAGTTGATCTACAACAAGGCGCGTCAGGCTGCGATCACCCAGGAGATCTCGGAAATCGTCGGCGGCGCTGCCGCGGTTTAACGGTTCAAAAATTCAGAGGATCCAGCTATGAGTAGCGGACGTATCGTTCAAATCATCGGCGCCGTCATCGACGTGGAATTCCCACGTGACGCGGTACCGAGTGTTTACAACGCGCTGAAAGTACAAGGCGCGGAAACCACCCTGGAAGTTCAGCAGCAGCTGGGCGACGGTGTGGTTCGTACCATTGCGATGGGCTCGACCGAAGGCCTCAAGCGCGGTCTGGATGTCGTCGACTCCGGCGCTGCCATTTCCGTTCCTGTTGGTAAGGCCACCCTGGGCCGCATCATGGACGTACTGGGCAACCCAATCGACGAAGCCGGCCCAATCGGCGAAGAAGAGCGTCGCGGTATCCACCAGCCAGCGCCTTCGTTCGCTGACCAGGCAGGCGGCAACGACCTGCTGGAAACCGGCATCAAGGTTATCGACCTGGTTTGCCCGTTCGCCAAGGGTGGTAAGGTTGGTCTGTTCGGTGGTGCCGGTGTCGGCAAGACCGTAAACATGATGGAACTGATCCGTAACATCGCCATGGAACACAGCGGTTACTCCGTGTTCGCTGGTGTGGGTGAGCGTACTCGTGAGGGTAACGACTTCTACCACGAGATGAAGGACTCCAACGTTCTCGACAAGGTAGCGCTGGTCTACGGTCAGATGAACGAGCCACCAGGAAACCGTCTGCGCGTAGCGCTGACCGGCCTGACCATGGCTGAGAAGTTCCGTGACGAAGGTAACGACGTTCTGCTGTTCGTCGACAACATCTATCGTTACACCCTGGCCGGTACCGAAGTATCCGCACTGCTGGGCCGTATGCCTTCGGCAGTAGGTTACCAGCCGACCCTGGCTGAAGAGATGGGCGTTCTGCAAGAGCGCATCACCTCCACCAAGGAAGGTTCGATCACCTCCGTTCAGGCCGTATACGTACCTGCGGACGACTTGACCGACCCGTCGCCTGCGACCACCTTCGCCCACTTGGACGCCACCGTCGTTCTGTCCCGTGACATCGCCTCCCTGGGTATCTACCCAGCGGTCGACCCACTGGACTCGACTTCGCGCCAGCTGGACCCGAACGTGATCGGCACCGAGCACTACGAGACCGCTCGTGGCGTTCAGTATGTTCTGCAGCGCTATAAAGAGCTGAAAGACATCATCGCCATTCTGGGTATGGACGAACTGTCCGAAGCCGACAAGCAACTGGTAGCCCGCGCTCGTAAGATCCAGCGCTTCCTGTCGCAGCCGTTCTTCGTGGCCGAGGTCTTCACCGGCTCGCCAGGCAAGTACGTTTCCCTGAAAGACACCATCGCTGGCTTCAGCGGCATCCTCAAAGGTGACTACGACCACCTGCCAGAACAAGCGTTCTACATGGTCGGCAGCATCGACGAAGCGATCGAGAAAGCCAAGAAACTGTAATCCCGGCGCCCCGCAAGGGGCGCTAATCAGGTTGAGGCAAGCAGATGGCTATGACAGTCCATTGCGATATCGTCAGCGCGGAAGGAGAAATCTTCTCCGGCCTGGTCGAGATGGTAGTAGCGCACGGCAACCTGGGCGATCTTGGTATCGCTCCAGGCCACGCCCCGCTGATCACCAATCTCAAGCCTGGTCCGATCACGCTGACCAAGCAAGGTGGCGATCGTGAGGTGTTTTACATCTCCGGTGGCTTCCTCGAAGTGCAGCCAAACATGGTCAAGGTTCTTGCCGACACCGTGCAGCGCGCTGCCGACCTGGACGAAGCTCAGGCTCAGGAAGCCCTCAAGGCTGCTGAGAACGCCCTGAACGCGAAAAGCTCGGACTTCGACTACGGTGCTGCCGCCGCACGCCTGGCCGAGGCTGCAGCTCAACTGCGAACCGTCCAGCAATTGCGCAAAGGCAAGTAATCCGGCCAAGCCGCTTACTTCCGTTGCGATTGAGTTAAAGGGTAGCCTCGGCTACCCTTTTTCTTTTTCTGAATTTCTTCTCAGGTCACGCCCCTGATCGCCCAGGATTGGTAGCCAGTCAATGTCCCTCGATATCGTTATTCTTGCCGCCGGCCAAGGCACCCGCATGCGCTCGGCGCTGCCCAAGGTGCTGCACCCTGTTGCCGGTAACTCCATGCTCGGCCACGTTATCCACAGTGCGCGCCTGCTCCAGCCTCAAGGCATCCACGTGGTGATCGGGCACGGCGCCGAGCAGGTGCGTGAGCGTTTGGCCGCCGATGACCTGAATTTCGTCATGCAGGACAAACAGCTGGGTACTGGCCATGCTGTTGCTCAAGCGTTGCCGGCGATTACGGCCGACACAGTGCTGGTGCTCTACGGTGACGTGCCGCTTATAGAAGTGGAAACCCTGCAGCGTCTGCTGGCCAAGGTCAGCGATAAGCAGCTAGGCCTGCTCACCGTCACTCTGCAGGACCCCACAGGCTATGGCCGCATCGTGCGCAACGACGAAGGCGAGGTTACCGCTATCGTCGAGCACAAAGATGCCAGTGAAGAGCAGAAGGCGATCAAGGAAGGCAATACCGGTATCCTGGCCCTCCCAGCGGCGCGCCTGGCCGACTGGATGAGCCGGCTGTCGAACAACAACGCCCAGGGCGAGTACTACCTTACTGACGTCATCGCTATGGCTGTGGCCGATGGGCTGGTGGTCGCCACCGAGCAGCCCCACGACCCCATGGAAGTGCAGGGCGCCAATGACCGTCGCCAGTTGTCGGAGCTTGAGCGTCACTATCAACTGCGTGAGGGCCGCCGGCTGATGGCTCAGGGTGTGACCCTGCGCGACCCCGCACGCTTCGATGTCCGTGGCCAGGTCACAGTGGGCCGCGATGTGCTGATCGACATCAACGTTATTCTTGAGGGCAAGGTTGTCATCGAAGACGACGTACAGATCGGCCCGAACTGCGTGATCAAGGACAGCACCCTGCGCAAGGGCGCGATCATCAAGGCCAACTCTCATCTGGACGGTGCGGTGATGGGCGAGGGTAGCGATGCCGGCCCGTTCGCCCGCCTGCGCCCGGGTAGCGTACTGGATGCCAAAGCCCATGTGGGTAACTTCGTCGAATTGAAAAATGCCCATCTCGGTGAGGGCGCCAAAGCTGGGCACCTGACCTACCTGGGCGACGCCGAGGTGGGGGCACGTACCAATATCGGCGCAGGCACTATCACCTGCAACTACGATGGCGCCAACAAGTTCAAGACCGTGATGGGCGAGGACGTATTCATCGGCTCCAACAACTCGCTGGTCGCGCCTGTGGATATCAAGAGTGGTGCGACGACCGCCGCCGGTTCGACTGTTACTCAGAACGTCGAAGCAGGCCAGTTGGCCGTCGCTCGCGCCCGCCAACGCAATATCGATGGCTGGAAACGTCCCGAGAAGATCGTGAAGGGCTGAGTTATACACAGCGGGTTCGATAAGAAGCCGACTTATGTGAATAAGTCGGCTTTTTTGTTGTCGTGATTCTTGAAGAAGCGGATTTATCCGCGATGAGCCTCACATTGCATCGGCAGGCCAGCATTCAAGGATAAAATCTGCACCTACGGGGCCGATTCGTCGGAATAAACTTATCCACAGCTTGACGGCGCCACGATCTTAGGTTTTGATTGCGATCATTATCTTTCGAATCGAAACTTAAGCGCTCATGTCGAAACGTAACACTCCTCAGCGTCGTCACAATATCCTTGCCTTGCTCAACGAACAGGGTGAGGTGAGTGTGGATGCTCTGGCACGGCGATTCGAAACTTCTGAAGTGACCATCCGCAAAGACCTCGCGGCCTTGGAGGCCAATGGCCTGCTGCTTCGCCGTTACGGTGGAGCCGTTCCCGTACCCCAGGAGATGCTCGTGGAAACCGCCCAACCGGTGTCGGCTTACAAAAAAGCCATCGCCCGCGCAGCGGTCGCCCGAATTCGCGAACACGCCCGCATCATCATCGACAGCGGTAGCACCACCGCCGCCATGATTCCTGAACTGGGACGTCAACCCGGCTTGGTGGTGATGACCAACTCGTTGAACGTCGCCCGCGCCATCAGCGAACTGGAGCACGAGCCGGTGCTGCTGATGACCGGCGGCACCTGGGACCCGCATTCAGAATCGTTTCAGGGCCAGGTCGCAGAGCAGGTACTGCGCTCCTACGATTTCGACCAGCTGTTCATTGGTGCCGATGGCATCGACCTGCAGCGAGGTACTACCACGTTCAACGAGCTGCTCGGCTTGAGCCGAGTGATGGCGGAAGTTGCCCGTGAAGTGATCGTGATGGTTGAGTCCGATAAGGTCGGGCGCAAAATCCCCAACCTCGAGCTGCCTTGGGGCAGCGTGCATACCCTTATTACAGACGAACGCCTGCCCGCAGCGGCGCGTGAACGAATTCAAGCTCGCGGCATCAACCTGATCTGCGCCGCGATCAGCCAGGAGCAATAACTATGTGTGGAATCGTTGGGGCCGTAGCCGAGCGCAACATCACAGCCATTCTCATCGAAGGCCTCAAGCGTCTTGAGTACCGCGGGTACGACAGTGCCGGCTTGGCCGTGTATACCAAGCAGGGCGAGCTGCAGCGCCGCCGCCGCATCGGCAAAGTCGCTGAATTGGAAGCCGCGGTAGCTGCCGAGCCGCTCAATGGCCAGCTGGGTATCGCCCACACCCGCTGGGCTACTCATGGCGCACCGACCGAGGGTAATGCTCACCCGCATTTCTCCAACAGTGAAGTGGCGGTTGTCCATAACGGCATCATCGAAAATCACGAAGAGCTACGCGAAGAGCTCAAAGCGCTGGGCTATGTGTTCAGCTCGCAGACCGATACCGAGGTCATCGTTCACCTGATCCACCACACGCTCAAGAGCAACCCGGACATCGCCGAGGCCCTAAAAGCTGCGGTCAAGCGCCTGCATGGCGCCTACGGCCTGGCCCTGATCAGCATCAAGCAACCTGATCGCCTGGTGGCCGCACGCAGTGGCAGCCCGCTGGTGATCGGCCTAGGCCATGGGGAAAACTTCCTCGCGTCCGACCAATTGGCCCTGCGCCAGGTCACCGACCGCTTCATGTATCTGGAGGAGGGCGATATCGCCGAGATCCGCCGCGACCAGGTGAAGATCTGGGACCAGAGCGGCTTGCCGGTACAACGTGAGACCGTGCAGTACCACGAAGGCGCCGAAGCCGCCGACAAGGGCGCATACCGCCACTTCATGCTCAAAGAAATCCACGAGCAGCCAACCGTGGTGCAGCGCACGCTCGAAGGCCGCCTGGGCAAGGACCACGTGATGGTTCAGGCTTTCGGCCCGCAGGCCGAGCAGCTGTTCGCCAAGGTTCGCAACGTGCAGATCGTCGCCTGTGGTACCAGCTACCATGCAGGCATGGTTGCTCGTTACTGGCTCGAAAGCCTGGCCGGTATCCCATGCCAAGTTGAAGTGGCTAGCGAGTTCCGCTACCGCAAGGTGGTGGTGCAGCCTGATACCCTGTTCGTCTCCATCTCCCAGTCCGGCGAAACCGCCGACACCCTGGCCGCCCTGCGCAATGCCAAGGAACTGGGTTTCCTCGGTAGCCTGGCGATCTGCAACGTGGGTATCAGCTCGCTGGTTCGCGAGTCGGACCTCACCCTGCTGACCCTGGCCGGCCCGGAAATCGGCGTGGCCTCGACCAAGGCATTCACCACTCAGCTGGTCTCGCTGATGCTGCTGACCCTGGCCCTTGGCCAAGTGCGTGGCACCCTCGAAGCTGGCGTAGAAGCTGGGCTGGTGGAAGAACTCCGCCGCCTGCCTGCGCGCCTGGGCGAAGCCTTGGCCATGGACAGCACCGTAGAGAAAACCGCCGAGCTGTTCGCCGACAAGCACCACACCCTGTTCCTCGGCCGTGGCGCGCAATACCCGGTGGCCATGGAGGGTGCGCTGAAGCTCAAGGAAATCTCTTACATCCATGCTGAAGCCTACCCAGCAGGCGAGCTCAAGCACGGCCCGCTGGCGCTTGTGGATAACGACATGCCAGTGGTCACTGTGGCGCCGAACAACGAGCTGCTGGAAAAGTTAAAGTCCAACCTGCAGGAAGTGCGTGCCCGTGGTGGCGAGTTGGTGGTGTTCGCGGATGAGAACGCCGGGATGAGTAATGGCGAAGGCACCCATGTGATCAAAGTGCCGCACATCGTCGATGAACTGGCGCCGATTCTTTACACCATTCCGCTGCAGTTGCTTTCGTACTATGTTGCGGTGCTCAAAGGGACCGATGTTGACCAGCCGCGTAACTTGGCGAAGTCGGTGACGGTGGAGTAGGGCGCATAATGTTCAGGATCAATTTGGCTGCGCGGATTAAAGATTGACACATAAGGTTAAAGTTTGACACAAGCTATTAAAGTTTGACACAACGCGCAAACCCCCGTATTTACGGGGGTTTGCCGTTTCTGGGCAAAGCCGTTGGTCCGGAGGCGCCGCTTTGCTTGGCTGCGAGAGTAGTCTGGAAGTCCCTTCGACGATGCCGCCGAATGGAGCATATTTTCCTATGACTATTTTTTGAGTATCAGGTGAAGCACTCCGGTTGGACTGAGGAGGTAGGAGTTGCGCGGTCGTAGGTTTGCGTCAAAGCAGGATATTGAACGGCACGCTGCCAACGGATTTGGATCCGGCGCCGGAGTTGGTTACGTGCCTTGGTTACGTGTCCAGGATGTCCCTTCGATGGGGCGCTCCCACAAAATTCCAGGCGTTAAAATCGAGCGCATACATCATCTTTTGTCCGATCTCGAACGAGCCTACCTCTTGGTCTGCGAGTTTTCTGAAGATGTAGTGGACATCCGGGAGCAATACCCGTTGCTGCCTGAGGAGAGGACTCAAGCCATCGCAAAGGCGATTGGCGTCCGTTATCCCAGATACAAATCTACTGCCCTGCCGCTGGTAATGACGACAGACTTCTTACTGACCGTTAGGCAGCCAAACGGAGACTTTAAGTCCGTAGCTAGGACAATTAAGTATCAGCAAGACCTTAATTCGCTTCGGACACTGGAAAAATTAGAAATCGAGAGACGATTCTGGATGAGCCAGGGAGTGGACTGGGCCATTATTACTGAGGAAATGTTTACGCCGGACCTGATTAAAAATCTTGGACTTCTCAGGCGGTATGCGAAACTTCCCCGTGCGCTAACGAGTTCGGCACTTCATGCTGACTTCCTTGAGCTTCTAGAATCTAGCAAAGCTTACCCATGGGCCACGTCTGAATGTCTAAGAAGAATTGCTACACGGTTAGGAATAGCCTATGGCGATGCTAGGGATATTTTCTTCAACCTGATCTGGCGCAAAGTAATTCTGATTGATTTAAGTAAGGCCCCCTTGCATCTCAAGTCGCCGCTGCCTGATTTCAAGGTTGTTTGCTCTTCTGACCTGAACACATTAGGTGAGAGATCGTTATGAGTATTTCTATCAATGACGTATTCGAACCCGTCACAGAAAATTCGGTGCTTACTACCTTAGCCAGGGTCCTTCATATAGATGAAGAGCACGACGCAGCTATCGTGATAGATCTGGTCGAGCCAGCAAGAAAGCCCTACCCATTGGGGCTTGATGAACTCAAGCTCTCGCTGGAGACCGGCGACACCAAGTCCGTCGTTACGGGCGTTCCCGAATTTCTCCTAGTCCTGGAATGTGATCTCGATGAAAGCACCAAGCGCGATAGAGATGAAAAGTGGGCGGTGATTGCGCCGCTTCTGGACCGAGCCTATCCAGGACAGATTTTTGTTCGTGGTGAGATGGGGCGCCTCGTTGGAGTCCGAGCAGCTGAGCTAGGCATGCAGCGAAAGACTATTTATCGGCTTTTGTATAGGTACTGGTTTTATGGCCAGGTGAAAAATGCACTCCTGAAAAACTATTCAGCGGTGGGTGTTGCGAACAGGAATTACACGCAGGATAGAAGACCCGGTCCTAAACCAAAGTTTCAAGGAGAGCTGGTCTCGCCTTCCAAGTTGCTAAGTGTCGTCGATAAGCGGTGTATTCGGGTTGGTTACGCACTTTATGTTAACGATAAGGCGCCCTCGATCCGTATCGCTTATGAAAAGATGCTTAAGAGATTCTACTCCGTAAAAGACCTTTCTAAAAACGCAGCAAATCCTATTCGCTTACTGCCAGATTCGGAAATACCCAATTACAATCAGTTCGATTACTGGGGCAAGATATTTTTTGACGAAATCGAGACTGATCGCGGGCGTAAGGGTTTGACGAAGTGGCTCAAGGATTGTCGTCCGCTATCCGGCACCGTTCGCGATTGGCTCCGGGGCCCTTGTCACCAATTCGAGATTGACGCAACGATTGCTGACATCTACTTGGTCAACAGTTATTCCCGGCGGATGCTGATTGGCAGGCCTGTGGTCTACATCGTTGTGGACAGCTACTCGGGGATGATTGTTGGCCTGTATGTTGGTCTAGAGGGGCCGAGCTGGAATGGTGCGCGGCAGGCATTGTTCAACGCATTCACCTCCAAGGTGGATTTTTGCGCTCAGAACGGCGTCGCTATCACTTCTGAGGATTGGGACTGTCATCACCTGCCGCAGAACATTTACGCCGATCGAGGTGAGATGTTGTCTTTGGCAGCGGAAGGACTGGCAACTGGTTTGGGCATCGAGATGGGCACGGCGCCTCCGTACCGTCCAGATTGGAAGCCCATGGTCGAAAGCCGGTTCGGGATCCTCAATGATTTAACCGGTGTCAGGTGGTTACCGGGCGGTGTGGCCGCACGGGATAAGGAGCGGGGCGAGCGAGATTATCGACTCGACGCCACTTTAAACCTAAAGGAGTTTACCCAGATCGTCATCGAGTGCGTCTTGCACTACAACCGTTATCATCGACAGCCTGAACGTCTTACCCAAGCGATGATGCAGGATGGCGTCGAACCTACCCCGATGGGCATATGGTCGTGGGCCTCGGAGAATGATCTGATCCAGCCCAACAACCGGCCTGACGATTTAATCTATCTCCATCTGTTGCCTCGCGAACGAGCCACGGTGCAGAAAGGCGGCGTGATGTTCCGCGGGATGCACTATGTATGTGAGTTTGCGATCCAAGAAAACTGGTTTGCCAAAGCTCGCCGCAATGGCGTGTGGTCGATTGATTGCCGGTTCGATCCGAACTCTGCCGCTCATATCTGGATCCAGGGTGAGAACAAGCAGTTTCTGCGCTGCGATCTTCGACAGTCGGATGCGAAGTACGCCGGTTATCGCTGCGACGAGATCTACGATCTACTGGAAGCGTATCGGCAAACGCCACCCGCTCATAAACGTGCGGAGCTGGAAAGCCGTGTAGGCTTGGTCGACACCGTGGAGCACATCATCAGCACCGCCAGGGCCGAGCGCAAGCTTGAGCCTCCTGCGAGTAGCAAGTCTGAAGCGGTGGCCAACATCCGCGAGAACCGTTCTGAGGAGCGCCAGCGGGAGCGTGAAAACGCCACTGTCCCAGAGGGTGTTCGAGCAGAGCCCCAACCCGCAGTGGAAGCCCCGACCATTGCACACGACTCGTATGCTGGCCCCCGCAGCGCGCAGGTCATCGATCTGCTCAGAAGACGTCGTCCGGGACAGAGCAAATGAAAGGCGCACGAATTTTCGCGAGCTACTCCAAGCAGACTATATCTGAATATTCGGGAAACCCGTTGATCGAGGCCTTGCCGCCAATCCTCTCGGAAGCGGCGGCGATCGAGTTGATATCGAATTATCCCCAGCCAGTAACGCCTGAAGAGCTTGAGCTCGACGGAGCCACACGCATTCACTGTATTGAGCGACTGAAGACTGTCGTACAGCCGTTCCTGCTGCATTTGGAACTGGAGTCCATGTTCTCCCTACTGGTTCGCCGCGGATACGTTGGACGCAATCCAACCTCACCTGACACGGTCAGGCACCTGCATTCGTTGTCGGGGGCCCAGCGATATCATGACTCTTTCAAATCGACGGCCGACTCCTTCAGCGTTGTAGGTCTGAGTGGTATTGGTAAGTCCACAGCGCTCCACGCCATTCTGAGCCTCTACCCGCAGACGATTCGACATGAGCGCTATGAGGACAACCAATTTATCCACACCCAGATCACTTGGCTCAAATTGGATTGCCCGCGCGATGGATCGCTGGCTGGGTTTTGCCAGCAGTTTTTCCACGCCGTCGGGCAAGCGCTCGGCGACCAGGATTATCACAAGCGCCACCGGCACCGGAATATCAACGATGCGCTGCAGCAGATGGAGCAGGTAGCCAGTACTTTCTTCATTGGCGCCTTGCTTATAGATGAGCTGCAAAACCTCCACCTAGCAAAAACAGGAGGTAAGGAAAGCATGCTGAACTTCTTCCTCCACCTTGTGAATAACATCGGCATCCCCGTTGTGTTCATCGGCACGAATTCGATGATCAGTTTGTTTTCGGACGTCATGCGTGTTGCCCGACGCAGTGGGAGTACCGTCGAATTCAAACGGTTCGAAAAGGATGATGAGGAGTGGCAGTTCCTGGTTGAAAACCTCTGGAGCTATCAGTGGTGTAAGCAGACGACTGAACTGACCCCTGAAATCTTCGACGCGTTGTACGAGCACACCCAAGGCGTAACAGACTTCTTGGTGAAACTGCTCGTGCTGAGCCAGCGCTATGCCATTCAAAGTGGTTCCGAATGCCTAACTGCCGAAGCGATCATCAAGGTGAGCAATGCCAAGATGCAAATCCTCAAGCCAGCGCTTTCAGCTCTGCGCAGCCGGGATCCTGCTCGTATGCGCCAGTTCGATGACTTACTTCCCATCGAGGATCAGTTGATCGACATGATGTCGTTTGATGGGCTCTCAAGAGCTGACCGGCTTGCCCTCCTCCGAGGAGTGACGTCGCCAACGAAGCCTGCGGCCTCACCTTCATCTGCTGCTCCAAGTACACCCGCAGCTTCCGCTGCACCTGCAGTTGTTGCTGTGGAGGCATCGCAAGCGAAGGCACTGAATGAGATGCCTGACACCATAGCAGCGCTCAAGTCAGCGGGTTGGATAACCATGGATCTCTTTGAGTTTTCGCCGGCTTACCACAAACCATGATTCGAAGGTGGCGAAATGGAGCTGAAATTCCATTTCTTCCCAACGGCTTTTCCCGACGAGACACTTCACAGTGTCCTCTCCCGCTATGCCCGGCTTTGCGGCGGAAGTAGTGGCAAAGCAGCGTTCATTGGGGAGAGAGCTGCTGCCTCGTTCACCCAGAACGTAGCGTTTCCAAGTCGATTGGGTGATTTGGTCGAGGCACTCCCTTGTGGCGGCTGCTTCTCGGTGTCTCAAATCATCGCGCGTCATACTCTGCTGCCTTACTACGCACCCTTCCTCACCATCAATCAGTTGCAGTTTGCTCAAGCCTCGATGGCTGGGGATAGCAAAAGACTGATGGTCAAGTTGGGCGTCAATGCCAGCCGAATCGAGTGGGCTTCGAGAGCCCGGTTCTGTTCTGAGTGCCTTGAAGAAGACATCCGCCGAGTTGGTGCCGCCTACTGGCACCGAGCTCACCAGCTTCCTGGTGTGTTGGTATGTCCCCATCATGGCACTCTTCTGAAAGTTGTGGACCCTAGTTGGAGCAGCCGCAATTCACGTCAGCTCAATCTTCCTGACGATGACGGCGTGCAAGCCCATGCGATCCAGCTCGATGCTTCCGAGGAGACCCTACCACGGCTGCGGCAGATAGCATTGAGTTCACAGCGGCTGCTGGGCCTGCAGCCTTGTTCTCTTCAAGCTGATGTAGTGCGCGATAACCTTCTGCAAGGCGCTGCATACCTGGATCTCACGACTGGTGCAGCGCATCGGTTAGACTTGCGGCGTTTGGGTACGCACATGGTCAGCTTTTTCAAAGCGCTCCCGGTCGCCTGGGAGTACTCGATTCTTCGCGATTGCTCAGCAGTTTTTCCTGCGACCTGGGTCACCAAGCTGCTTCGTCGACCAAGAGGCACCCACCATCCACTCAAGTACGTCGTTCTGGCCTGCGCTTTGGAGGTAGACCTGACGCGCATCCCCTGTATCGAGAAGCCATCAGAGCTTGCTCGTGAGCGACCATCACCATTTGTTGCCTGGCCTTCCCAAGCGATACGATCTCAGCCCGTAGTCGAGGGATTGGATGGCTTGCCGGCAGAGATTCGGAAGCTGGCTCTTGCGGGGAGCGAAGCACGGCAGATCGCCGATGCAGTGGGTGTATCTCAGGTTTATGTGTACCGGGTCATTCGCGCAGTAAAACTTGGCCCTAACACATGGAGAGAAGCGAGATTGCTGAGGCAACGCCGGCAGCGCCGGACATCCTTTGAGGATGAGTATCGGCATCTGCCAGCACACCAATGCCGGGATTACGCGTGGCTGTATCGATGTGACCGCGCATGGCTTTCGGATTGCATAGCTAAAAACGGAAATCTCCATGCAAGGCGGCCGGACAGCACTGACAGATTCACCGCAATTGACGCGAAACTTGCCGAGCAGGTCTGGTGTTGTGCACAACGGCTTCGTGCTTTACCAGGAAGGCCTGTCTGGATCTCGCGGACAAGAGTTGGGCGAGATCTGCATGTCCAAGCTCGCTTCGAGAAACAGCTCTCAAAGCTGCCCCTTTGCCGGATAGCGTTGGACCAAGCTTGTGAGTCCGTCGGGCAATTTCGCGCTCGGCGCCTGTTATGGGCCGAGGCGAAGCTGTTGGATGAGCAGAGAAACTTTACTCGATCGGCGCTGTACCGTACTGCTTGCATCAGGCCAGAGATGATTCGTGAGGAATAATAGTGGTCTGTTTTTTGGAAGCACCCTTATCGTCAGATCAGGGTCGAAGGCGACAGCCACGAGCCGCCGCTTCCGATTTAGAGCGGTAATCCTTTTCATCGGCTTCGCCGCCATTACGATTGTTATCAGGATGCTCTTGGTCATATGATTGATGAGGCAATTTGCCACTACAACACTGAACATGGAGTAGCCTGATGAAAATCATTTCCCTCGTGATCGCCGCAGTCCTGTCGTTCTCCTCGGTTGTTGCCTTCGCACACAGCGGCGGTACCGACTCCAAGGGTTGTCACACCAATCACAAAACGGGCGAGCGCCACTGCCACTAAGGCAGACCGCAGGTCCTTCAGCGCTGATGTTCTTGACCCTGAGGATGCCAGCCATAGAGGTAAAGCCAGCAGCCAAAGCAAGTTGCGAATATCCAGCAACGCCACCAAGTGGCCGGGGTAGAACCAATAACTCCACTGTGTGACAGGTAAGACTTTGAACGGCAATGGAGCCCAGAACAGCGCCAAACCGAGCAGAGGCGCCAGGGCGGCGGTCGACAGTGTGAGGATGGCGAACGGCTCTAGTTGCGCTGCTTGCTCGAACAGGCCAGTTCGAGAATTGGCAGCAGCACAGAGTGCGACGGGCAGTAACGCGAACAGTTCGGGGGGCTTGATCGCGAGCACCAGAGCTGTCGGCACGAACACTCCATAAAAGCCGAACATCAACGGCTCGCTCAGCAAATAGGCAGCAAAATCGCCCTGCCAGCCTTCTTGTTCGTTTCTACAGGCGTACTTTTGCGAAAGGTGTGAGGGTATCTTGGAATGGTGGATTCCCGTGTCCCCCCCGTAGTTACTGATGTATACGTGATTTGTATAGGATAGATACTGACCTGGATATAGCTTGCAAATGTGTCAAAGTGTTAGTGGTAATTGAAGTCGTGCTTTGTGTAAATTTTCAAAAGTCCTGACCCCGATACAGGATTTCGTGTGTTACAAGTATGCCGATCACTGGATGTGCGTCCTTTCCGAGCCCTACCTTGTAAGTCGGTAACCGATGTCTGATCTACTATTTTTTCCCATGTCGATGCCTGACGAGATGCTGCACTCTCGTATCACGCGCTACCACTTCCTTTCAGGTAACAGAACCGTAGGGGAGACCTTTCGCGATCTGTTTGGCTCGAATCCCTTCAACGTCGGTATGCTCCCGAAGAAGATTGAGGTGCTTGCTGCCAGGCTTCCAGGTGTCACAGCAAGCAATCTTGACGAGCTGATCTGCGCCAACACTACCTTTCCCGCTTACCGACCATTTTTGGGGATCAGTGAAAGGGCGGAAGGGCCTTCGACAGGTTACAGCTTCACTGGAGTAGCCCGAATTCCCCGCAGGGAGGGGACGGTCCACTGCAAGGCAAAACTCTGTCCAACCTGCGTTCAGCAGGACCTTCTCGAATTGGGTTATGCGTACTGGCATCGCTCGCATCACTTGCCTGGTGTGTCCGTCTGTTGGCGTCACGGTGACCTGTTGATGCAAGCATGCCCGCGATGCTCTCACCCGTTCTTCAGAAAGAATCGGATGCTACCGAGCCTTTCTGAGCCGTGTGTATGCGGTTGGAGCACGCTAACTCTTGCGTCGGTGAGTCAGGGTACTCAGCTTGAAAAGAAATTTGCCCAATTCGCAAACGAATTGCTACAGCGCAATTTACCGCCGATGAGTAGTGATGCTTTGTGTTCCAGCTATTTACGACAATGCAAAAAACGGGGCTTCATACACGGAAGGTTTGCTGGAACAGCAAAACTGTTCGACAGCATTCGTGATACATATGGCGATCAAACCTTGTCGCAGATGTGCAGCGCCTACGCCGCGGGAAAACATGAACAATGGATAAGGTTTACTTCCCACAATGGGCAAATGGACATGCCTCTTGCACGGCATATGATTATCGCGCTGCACTTATTCGGTAGTGTTGATGCGTTTGAAAGTGCCTTGAAGAAAGAAAGCGTACTTCAGAGTATTGCAGGTGCTAGGCTGCGCGGGTTGCAAGGTAAACCACTCGTGGGCAAAGAGGCCCAGTTCCGTCAAAAAATTGAAACCCTCCTGGCGGTTCGGGCGGACATCAACTTGGAGTATCTCTGGCAGAATGCCTATAAAGCGACACGGTGGCTTTACGAGAACGACAAGTCGTGGCTGATGGCGAAGCTCAGCAAGCCAAAGCCCGCGCCTATTGAGGTTGAAAGCGCCACTGACCCTCGTGACGAAGAGTTTGCTGCCATCTTGATTAAGGGGGCTGAGAAGATGTATCGGATTTCGAGAGGACAGAAGCGAGTCAACATTACCAATTTACAAAATCTACTCCCTATCAATCTGCCGAGGCATTGCGCAACCCGTAAGCGCAAATTCCCCCTAGCTCTAGAGCAGGTTGATCTTCTCTTGGAATCGGTCTGGCACTTCCGGTTGAGGAGATTGATTTGTGCTATTGACGATATGGTTAGACTTAACCTTCCGATTAACACTGGCAGCCTTCATGTGGTTTCCAGCGTTGCAAACCCGGTATTTCACGTATTAGTGAGCTTCTTCGAATGGGATTTGGAGGGCTTCGCAAAAAATGGCGTAGAGCCGGAAGCCCTACTCAGATCCACTGGCGTATCACGAGATTGGCAGGGACCTCCCGGCTTCAACGTTGTTCTTGGTGGAAACGCTTACTACCGCAATAGGCCATCGAGCGGTTTTTGGGAAAACGCCAATGATTTGGAGTGATCTAGTCCGGTACAAGGACGGCGGTAGCTTTGATCACCCGCTTGCTCAGCGGTAAGCCCATTAAAAAGCGTAGGAGTTGAAATCATGATCAACAGACAGCGCCTCAGCGGTGAGCAGTGTTCGGTTGGCTTGAAGGTCGCGCTTCGAATCATCAATGCCTGGCGAGCAACACCGGCGCAGGCTTGCAGCATCCTACGAATCTCTCAATCGACCTATCGCCGCGCTGCGCGGGGTCAGGAATGTGGACAAAGACTGGATTTGGATCAGCAGCAGCGGATTGGCCTGGTGATAGGTATCCACGGATTCTTGAGAGCTGCGTTCAGCAACCAGGATAATGTGAAGGGCTTTCCAGGGTTCAAGAATGCCAATCCATTCTTTGAGGGGCGCACGCCTCTGGAGATCATGGCCCAAGGAGACCTGATCTCTCTGTACGGTAAGCGGCCAGCCAACAAACCTTCAGAATCCCAGCATTAAGGGCGATGGTGTCCACCTAAAAATACGTGGACACCATCGCCCTTATCGCAAGGATCTCCGAGCACTTAGAGAAAGCCGCACTCACTGGGGTATGGGTCACGCAGGAGTAGTACCCCAGTGAAAGTGCTTCCAGATTTACGTGAATACTTCAAGGATCAAGCGTTGTTACCGTAAAAGTGGCTTAGGAAGCTACGCGTAGCATCACACTTGGGATTATCGATGACGATCGAGGGTGGCCCAGCTTCCACCACAACGCCATCTCTCATGAAAACGACTTTATCTGCCACTTCCCGGGCAAAGGCAATTTCATGGGTGACGAGAATCATGGTCATGCCCTCGCTGGCGAGGGATTTCATGACGCCCAGTACTTCTCCCACCAGTTCAGGGTCCAGCGCGGACGTGGCTTCGTCGAACAGCATCACGGCCGGCTCCATGGCCAGCGCCCGGGCGATCGCAACCCGTTGTTTCTGGCCGCCCGACAGCATGTCCGGGTAATAATCCGCGCGGTCGGCCAGGCCGACTTTGCCCAGCAGTTTCAAGGCCAGGGCCTCGGCTTGAGCCTTGGGCATCTTCTTGACAGTCACGGGCCCTTCCATGACGTTCCGCAGAACGCTCATGTGCGGGAACAGGTTGAACTGCTGAAAGACCATGCCGGTATTGGCACGGAACTGTGCAAGCGCTTTGTCCTTGGGCAACTTCGAGTGTTTGCCGTTGGTAAAGGTCATGGTGTTGTCGTTGATCTGGATCGAGCCGCCATCCGGTACGGTGAGCAGGTTCAGGCAGCGAAGCAGGGTGGACTTCCCGGAGCCGGATGGCCCCAGGAGCGCGACGACTTCCGCCTTGTTGACCTCCAGGGAAACATCCTTGAGCACCGACAGTTGGCCGAAGGATTTCTTCAGGTTATTGATGCTGATGATCGGCGAAGTCATGTTCAAGCTCCTGCAGTGCGGGTCAAGCGGGTTTCAAGGCGCTTGGACAGCATGGTGGCCGGAAGAAGGATGATGAAGTAGATGACAGCGATCGCAGAGTAGATCTCAAGCGGGCGGTAAGAGTCGTGGGCAATGATCTGCCCCTGATACAGCAGGTCGGGCAGCGCCAGAACCGACAGCAACGAGGTGTTCTTCAGCTGCATGATCGACTGGTTGACCAATGGCGGTACCATCCGTTTGAGTGCCTGCGGCAGCACCACCCGCCGCATGACCTGACCGCGCCGCATGCCCAGGGCCTTGGCCGCCTCGGTCTGCCCCTCATCCACCGAGATGATGCCACCGCGGAAAATCTCGGAGTAGAACGCGCCACCGTAGAGCGACAGGCACAAGATGGCGGCCGTCGTGGCCGAGATCTGGATGCCGGTCAGTACCGGCAGTGCATAGTAGAACCACACCAACTGAACCAGCACCGGCGTGCAGCGGAAGACTTCCACGTAGGCCCGGAACGGGGCGCACACCCAGAGGCTGTTGGACAGGCGTGGTAGAGCGGTCAATACACCGATCAGCATGCCCAGGACAACGCAGATCAGGGTGAAGAGCAGGGTGTAGCCGATCCCTGTCAGCAACAGCGAGCTGTAGGTGGAGAGGAAGGTGAAATCCCAGATATACGAAGGCATGACGACTACTCGAACTTGACCGAAGCGGGGAAGGACTCAGGCGCGACACCTGCCAGTTTCTGCATGTTGGCCAGCACCACCTGCCTGACGTCGCCGCTTTTCTGTTCTTTTGCCAGCCAGCGGTTCACCACGTTGGTGAATCCAGTATCGGTTTCCTTCTGCATGCCGATGGTGACGGGGGCCGCCAACACGGGTTCTGGCACCTGGATGGTGCCGATGTCAGGGACTTTTTTCAGCAGCGGTTGTGCCAGCAGCACCACCAGTACCTGGCAGTCCACACGCCCGGACTGCAGCGCCATGGTGGCTGCACTGGTGCTTTCCAGTCGCGAGATGCTGGCCTTGGGCAGCATGCTGGTCACGAAGTTGTCCATGGACGAGCCGACATCGACGGAAATCTTGGCGTCCGGCGCATTGAACTGCTCCCAGGTTTTCTCCGGGTAACCTTTCTTGCACACCATGGTGTAGGTGTTCTGGAAGATCGGGTTCGAGAAATTGACCATTTCCCGGCGGGCGGGGGTTGCGGCCATGCCGAACATGACGTCGATCTTGTTGGCCTGCAGGTCCAGTACGGCATTGCCCCAGGTGGTTTCGACGTACTGGACCTTCACGCCCATCTCGTCAGCGAGGTTCTTGGCGAAATCCGGCCCGAAGCCTGACCACTCGCCCGTGACCAGGTTCTTGTTGAAGTAGGGGATGGCGCCGTTGACCGTGCCAACTCTCAAGGTCTTGGTCCGCTCCACCCGGGCCAGAGACGTTTCGGTTTCGGCAAAGGCCGGACTGGCGCTGCCGAACAGGATCAAGGCGGCGCCCAGCATCGCACTGAAAGATTGGAATTGAAGCTTCATTTGCTGACCCTCGGTTGTTTGGATGATTTATTTTCGAGGCAGTTACAGGGTTATCGCACCCTCTGTTGTTGTGACTTCGCTCCCTGCGAACGTTTCGTTTTCTCTGGGTGCCCTTTGATGACAAACGTTGTTTTCGGTGGGGCATGCGCCTGCACGGGGCGCTCAATAGAATCGTTCGACAGCGTAATCGTCGCAGCCTGCACTGTCAGCCTTGCCCATCATCAACGCCACCAGTAACTGCGCGGTTTTCGGCGCCGATGCAAGGCCAATGTGGCCATGGCCGAATGCGTAGAAAATATGCGCTGACGCGCGGGACCTGGAGATCACCGGGAGCCCATCGGCTACCGAGGGGCGCTTGCCCATCCAACGTGTCATCCGCGCCGGGTCGAACACCGTGTCCTGGATGGCGGAATAAGTCGTGGCCGCGTGCTGCAACAGGATGTCGCTGCGTCGCCAGTCGGGCGCCGCCGCCTCATCGGCCAGCTCGACCTGGCCGGAAAAGCGCAGCCCGGCATTGGTCGAGGTGTTGGCCATGCGGCCGTCACTGGGCATGACCGGTATCGGTAGCTCGAAACCGGGGTCCTTGATCACGATGTTGTAGCCCCGCTCACTGCGCATCGGTATGTCATCGCCGAGCATTTTGCACAACTCGCCCGAGCCAATGCCGCAGGCAATCACAATGTTGTCTGCCGACAGTATCCGGCCAGCGACTGTCAGTTGCCCCTTGGCGTCGATATGGCTCACGCTGCCACTGATGAAGTCGGCACCCAGGCTGATGGCGTGTTCGACCAGGCCGCGCACGTAGTCGCCAGGGTTCAAGCAATGAGCTCCATCCTCGACCCATGCGCCAAAGCGGTATTTCCCTGCCAGTTGCGGCACTTTTTCCTGGATCTTCTGCTGGTCCCATTCCTGCCAGCGTACGCCATTGATACGGCGTAGCCGCCAGGCCAGGCTCTCGGCGTCGAATGCCGCCTTGTCCGGGTACACATACAGCAGGCCGTTGCGGCATATCAGGTGATCAAGCCCCGCTTCGCGGGCCAGCGCCGCATGCCGGTCGGGCGCGTCGCGCAGCAGCCGGTTGAGCGATCTGGCGGTCTGCTCCACCTTGGACAGGGTCGAGCCGGCGCGGGTAAAGCGCCACAGCCAGGGGGCCAGGCCGGGCAAGGATGACAGCCTGATGGTCAGTGGGCCGCTTTTGTCCATCAGGTAGCCCGGTACCTTTTTCCATAGCCCAGGTGTGGACATTGGCACGATGGAGGCAGGGCTCAGCCAGGCGCCATTGCCATGGCTGGCGGCCTGTTCTGCACCGGGTGTACCGGCATCGATGAGGGTGACTCGGGCTCCGCTTTTAAGAAGCTCGATCGCTGTACAGGCACCGACGATGCCGGCGCCCAACACCATAACGTTCATATCAGATTCCAGATGGGCAAGGTACAGGGCGCGTTCAGCGTGCGTTGTGCAACTGCAGGTCGGGCATTACGCTGGCCAGCGCGGAGAAAATGTCGTACACCGGCAGGCCAAAGCGTTTTTCCACCGCGTTACGATAAGGTGGCAAGTTGGTGCATTCGAATACGATGGCCTTGCTCGATGGGTAGGTGTCGAGCACAGTGGCGACACTGTTCAGTACATCGAGCTCGGCCAATTGCGTATTCAATGCTGGGCGATCATGTTTGATGACGGGGTACAATTCTTGCCCGCCTTCAATGCCTTGAATAACGACATTGTTTGACCAGAATCGACCGAAATGTTGTTTGGATAATATACGCCCATCGTAAGTAATTACCGGCAGGGTGGTATGCCAGCCATACTGCTTGACCAATGTCGGAATCAAGTTGAGTGCGGAAGATACAAACGGCACGGCAATCGCCTGTTCCAGCTCCTCATGAATTGCGCAGGCGAAACCGCAGGAGGTGGTGATCACATTGCATCCGCGCTCGATGAGTGTTTGTGCCCCCTCGATGAAGCCTTGAACGACGTGCGGGGCGATGGTCTGGCGGCTGACCACCGTGCCGGGCGTGGCAGATGGCACCGTCAGGAATTCAACCGGGACGGTGAACGAACCCGGGTGCCCGATATCGCCTAGGGGCCGCGGAAAACGGGTGTTCAGCATGAGTACGCCGAGTTTGTATGCAGGCTTCGACACACACGACTCCTTGAATGATTCGCCGGACGGGCTGGGCGCGGTCCGAGCAACGCTTTTCAGCATCTTGGCGAACGCTGTGGGGCAGGGCAAGCGAGTATAAGTTGCTTGCTCATTACTTTTAGTCAGGGCGTCGCCGGCATGAGGAAAAGTCAGCGACGCACAACTTTTATCCGCTTGTTTGCCAATTTTTATTGCTGCGTAATGTTTTCGTCATTCACTTGTCTGTGTCTCGGTGTTGTTTCCGGGGCATGCCCGTATTTAGCGAGGACCCTGTTTCATGACGGAAAAAAGTGCCCCGAATGCAACCATGAGCGGCGGCGATGCGTTGGTGCGCATGTTGCAACTGCAAGGGGTTGAACACATATTTGGCGTTACCGGCGATACCAGCCTGCCGTTTTATGATGCCCTTTATCGGTTGGATCACGGTATTACTCATGTGCTGGCCAGGGATGAGCGCTGTGCCAGTTACATGGCATATGTTTATGCCAAGTTGACTGGCAAAGTAGGCGTTTGCGAAGGGCCCAGTGGTGCCGGCGCGACCTACATGCTGCCAGGGATCGCCGAGGCCAACGGTTCATCGGTGTGTGTGCTGGGTATCAACTCGGACATCCCGGTGGCCGGGCGTGACAAGTTCGTGCTGACCGAACTGGACATGAAAGCGTTGTTCAAGCCAGTTACCAAGTGGAACGCGGTGATCGAAACCCCGGCGCGGCTGCCCAAGGTGTTGCGCACGGCCTTTCTGGAAATGACCAGTGGCGCACCGGGCGCTGCACACATCGCAGTGCCCTACGATGTGATGAAGGGTGAACTGGATGCGAGCGAGGTCTATGCCTATGCCCAGTTCAACCACTTCCCGGCCGTGCGCCCCGGCGCCGACCCGCAAACTGTGCGCGACACTGTCCAGGCCCTGCGCAGTGCCCGGCGCCCCGTGTTCGTCTGCGGTGGTGGCGTTGTCCTGGCTGATGCCTGCGAGGTGCTGGAGCAAGTCAGTGCCCGCCTGGGCGTTGCCATTGCCACCTCGATCAGTGGCCAGGGGGCCGTATCGGACCGCAACCCCTTTGCTGTCGGTGTGGCCGGTACCAATGGCTCAACCCCTGAGGCCCGCGCCTTCATGGCCGGCTGTGACCTGGTGGTGTTCATCGGCACCCGCGCAGGTTCGGTGGTTACGGAGAAGTGGTGCAATCCACGAATCGGCGAAAAAGTCATTGGCCATATCGACATCGACGCCCATGTCATAGGCAGCAACTACGAAACCCGTTTCCCGCTGATGGGCGATGCCCGCACCATCCTTGGCCAGTTGCTGGAAGAGGCCTTGCGAGGCGATCAGGTTCAGCGCGATGACCTGCTCGATGCCGTGGCAACGGTGAAGGCTGCGCGCAAGGCCGCCTTGGAACGACCGATTCGTTCCGCAACCGACAAGGTCGAGCCGGAAATCGTGGTCCGGGCGTTGAAGGCCGCATTGCCGGACGACGCCGTGCTGGTGATCGACCCCGGCACGCCCACCCCATTCCTGTCGGCCTACCTGGATACCGAAGTGGCAGGCAACAACATTGTCTACAACCGCTTCCACGGTGGCCTGGGCTTCTCCTTGCCCGGCGTAGTCGGGGCCTACTACGCGCGCCCCGAACAGAAGTGCGTTGCCGTCATGGGCGATGGCAGTTTCGGCTTCTCGTCCAGCGAGCTGGAAACCATCAGCCGCCTGGGTATCCCGGTCACCCTCATCGTGCTTAGTAACAGCAACTACGGCTGGATCAAGGCCGGGCAGTTCGCCAGCTACGGCGAGCGCTACTTCTCCGTGGATTTCAGCCCCTCCAACAGCGCGCGCATTGCCGAGGCCCACGGCATTCGGGCCTGGAGCGTTGGCGAAGACGAAGACGTTCAAGCCGCGATCGAACAAGCCCTGCACTTCAATGGCCCGAGCCTGGTGGAGGTCCGCGTCAGGGAGCTCCACGAAACACAGGCCCCAGTCAGTGCCTGGATGGGCTGAGCCTGTTACCCGGCGGGCCCGGCGCAGACCAGGCCCGGCCGACCTTGAGTCAAAACCAACAATAACCAGGCATTCCTTCACACATCTGCCAACCCACAGGTCGGGAACCCGAATGAAAACTACTTATGCAGTCACCGTGCTGGCGCTGCTTCCCTGGCTGGCCCAGGCCGAGCCATCTGCACAATCACAGGCCAAGGGCTTCGTCGAAGACTCGAGCCTCGACGCCCTCTACCGCAACTTCTACTTCCATCGCAACTTCGTCAACCGGCCTGCCGGCACGCAGAACTATGCGGAGGAGTGGGCCCATGCGTTGATGCTGAACTACCGCTCCGGCTACACCACCGGCACCGTCGGTTTTGGGGTCGACTTGCAGGAGTATCTGGCGCAAAACCTCGATGGTGGCCCGGGACGGGTTGGTTCCGGGTTGATGCCGGTGGGCAGCGACGGGCATCCGCAGGCGTTCCAGCAGCGTTTCAACCCGGTGGTCAAGATGCGAATTTCCAACACGGTGCTGAAATACGGCAGCCAGCAACCTGACAATCCGGTCTTCAACTATTCGGACAGCCGTTTGCTGCCCCAGAGCTATACCGGCTTCTCCTTGCAGAGCAACGAACTCAAGCAAGTGATGCTGGATGCGGGCTATTTCACCAGCGGCAGTTCGCGGGTGGATCAGGGCCATGACAGCGCAATCGGTCTGACTTTCACCAACAGCAACGCCAGCATCGATGCCCGCTCGGCGCGCTATGCCGGTATCGTCTACAAACCGGTGAATGAGCTGTCTTTGCTGGCATACGGATCGGAGCTCGAAGACATCTGGCACCAGTACTATGTGGGGGCCACCTACGCCACGCCAATCGGTAACGGCCTGGCCTGGGACACCACCTTCAACCTGTACCGAACCCTGAGCAGTGGTGCCGAAAAAGCCGGGTCAATTTCCAACACCACCTGGAGCCTGGCCAGCGGGCTTAAATTTGGTGCTCATCGCATTGGCCTGGCGTTCCAGCAAGTACAGGGTGACGAGGCGTTCGACCACCAGGGCACCCCTGGCCAATATGGCCGTCTGTGGTTGGCGAACTCGGTGCAGTATTCGGACTTCAACGGGCCCAACGAAAAGTCGGCACAACTGCGCTATGACTATGACTTTGCGGCACAGGGTATTCCGGGCTTGAGCCTGATGGCGCGTTACGTGCGGGGCTGGGATATCGATGGCACCAAGGCCAACAGCTTCTACGCCAACCGCTATGGCGACGATGTGAAGCATTGGGAGCGCGACATCGACCTGAAGTATGTGGTGCAGAGCGGCACTGCCAAGGGGCTGTCGATGCAAGTGCGCTATGCCACCGCCCGTGGCTCGAATGCCAATGCACTGAGCGACCTGAACGAGTTGCGCGTGATTACCTCGTATCCGCTGAAGATTTTCTGAGTGCAGCCGGCGAAGGGTGCCTGGCACCCTTCGTTCATTACGCCTCGCGCATCAAGGCCTGCATGAAGGACGTATCCTTGCGCGCCTGCTGGATCAGCCAGTCACGAAAGTCTAGTGCGTGCTTCTTGTGCTGCTTGCGCTCGGGGCTGACAACCCAGTACGAATCGCTTGAACGTGCTGGTGCCCCGAATGGCAAGTGCAACTCACCTTGCTCCAGTTCCTTTTGCACGTAGTGTATGGGCACCACCGCCAGGCCCAACCCGGCAACTGCTGCACTGATCAGCATTTCACTTTGGGAAAACCTGGCGCCTTGGATCTGACCGGTATGCGCAACCCCCGAAGCCCTGAGCCACTGCAGCCAAAGGCTTGGCCTGCTGGAGTTTTGCAGGGTAGGGATTGTGCAAAAATCCAGATAGTCCAGTTTCTCGTTCAAGGGGATCAGCCTGGGCGCCGCCACGACCACCAACTCTTCGGCAAACAGTTCAAGGGCACGGGCACCCGCCCAGGCGCCGGCACCTCGGGCAATGGCGATGTCGATAGCACTGGTCTGGAAGTCAATTTCATCAGAGATGGGGAAGACGTCAATTGGCACCCCGGGAACCAAGTGAAAGAAGCCTTCAAGGCGGGGTATCAGCCAACGAGACAGAAACGTTGGATTGCCCCCGACCATCAGTGAGAGGTCAGCCTTGCGCCCCCGAACGAGGTCGATGGTCACTTCTTCCAATTGGTTGAGCATCTGGTCGACATCGCGCAAGTACGTCCTGCCTGCGTCGGTCAAGATTAGGCGGGATCCGGCGCGTTGGAAAAGCTCGACACCCAATTGTCGTTCGAGGTTGGAAATTTGCCGGCTGACACCGCTTTGGGTGATTTGCAGGTCCTCTGCTGCACGGGTGAAACTCAGGTGGCGTGCTGCTGCTTCAAATGCTTGCAGGGCAGACAGGGAAGGTAGAAAACGGCGCATGGATGACACCTTTACAGCTCAGTTGTCGTGGACAGGCGTACTTGAGTAGAGAGGATACCCATAACTTGCCAAATTAAGTACGGCTAGAACCCGACCAGTCAGAATGATACGTGGCGCCGCGGTCACCGACCGGCTGTACTCCATACTCCCGCTTGAACGCCCTGGAAAAATCGGAGCTGGAGCTAAACCCGCAGCACACCGAGATGTCCGTGACGCTCATCATGGTCTGCTTCAGAAGCGCCCTTGCCTTTTCAAGGCGCAGCCTTCGGTGGTAGGCCTGAGGGGTACTGTTCAAATGGACACTGAAAAGGCGTCTGACCTCTCGATCTGAGATCTGCTCGACCAAAGCCATCTCTGCAACATCGAGATGACGATCAAGGTTCTGCGACAGAAACTCGAGAATGCGTGTAAGCCTCGGCTGTCTGAGGTTGAGCCGTTCCTGGGGCCCCGACCTCTGTGGGCTGCTAGCCTGCCGTGTGCGCCGGTAAACGAATCCGTCAGCGACCGCTGTAGCAATCGCCGGGCCGTGGGTCTCTTCAATCATGTACAGCATCATGTCCAGCGCTGCCGACGCACCCGCTGCAGAAAAGCGCGTGCGGTCAACCTCGAATATTCCGTTGGATATTTTTACTCTGGGAAATGATTCGGTGAACCCTTCCAGGTTTTCCCAATGGATGGTCGCCCGGTGCCCATCCAGAAGGCCTGCACTGGCCAGTACGTAGGTCCCCGTTTCGACAGCGCCGACCCTGCTACCTTGCCGTGCGAGCTTGCGCAACCACGCAAGTATTGCGGGCGTCATGTACAGGTGCGGGTCCCAACTGCTGCAGACGATGACCATCGAGCTCGCACTGACATCAGCTATCCCACCATCGACATTGATGGACATGCCATTGCTCGAAGTAACCGCGTTGCCGTCATGGGACACGACCTTGATGTCGTAGGCATGCCCTCCAACGATCCAGTTCGCTTCGCGGAGCGGCTCGATGGTCGACGCTAGTGCAATCATCGCGAACTGCTCAAGTAGCAGTACTGTAATCGTGCAAGGCTCTCGACGACTGATATCAACTGCCATCTCTGTGTCCCTCGTAACAGCGTATTTGCCCCTGTATGACATTGAGCAATGTCCGTACCGAAAATGTATAGCGAGCGACCGCAACTGTGGAGTGCGCGCCTCATGAACGCTCAATAATCGGCCCCATTCTGCAATCAACCAGGTTGGCCAGGGCATATGAATTCAAATAACAACACGCGCACGCCACACCGCCGCAGCACTGTGCAAAGCACCTGGCCAAGCGCGACGCTGGAAAATTTCCATGAGGTCCCGGCACGCGACCGCGCTGCTCCCGCTGCCTGGTGCTATACCGATCGACTCTCTTACTTCCCCGGCGAAGTGATACGAATCCACACATGCACCACCCTGCGCCACTACAATTTGCGGATGTACCGTGATGGTGCCGAGCCGATCGAGGTGTATTGCGCAGAGCATCAGCAAGGGATGTATTACGAGACGCCCGAAGACTGCTCTGTTAATGGCTGCAATTGGCCGGTGTCGAATACCTTCGACATTCCCCTGGATACGCGTAGCGGTGGTTACATCCTGCATATCGAGGGCTATGACACCACTCAGCGGATTGAGCACCACTTTCCCATCATCATTAAAGCGCGCCAGCCCTCCGCGCCGAATGCACTGTTGCTGGTCGCCTGCACCGCAACTTGGGTCGCATATAACGACTGGGGCGGATCCAATTACTACGAAGGTACCTGCGGTCCCGACCGTGACCAGCCAAGCCCAATCGTCAGCACGCAGCGGCCTTTCAGCAGAGGCTTTGCCTGGCTACCGGAGGGCGCACCGCGAATTCCGTTGCGCACTCCGCCAAAGATGGGCGCTGCACCGCGTTACCTGCATGCGGAATGGGCTTACGCAAACGGCTTCAGTAAGAAGTACGCCTCCGCTGGCTGGGCAAGTTACGAGCGACACTTCCTTCAATGGGCTGAGCGCCAAAACTACACGGTGGATATGGCCACCCAACATGATTTGCATTCCAACCCAGAACTGCTGAAGAACTACAGCTGCGTGGTACTGGTTGGCCATGATGAATACTGGTCATGGGAGACCCATCGGGTGACACCTTATCAACCCATTCGAAAACAGGTACTCGCAGCACAAGCTCCTCGCACATTTGCTGACGAGCCCAGGGCATCTGGAGATTGGGGGCGGACGACTTTGAGGATTAATGAGCAGACCGCCGATAGGCTGGTCGCTGACTGTGACAAACTTTAATCCGAAAACCGAGTGGGCCTTTTCGCCGGTGCGCTTAGCTGTGTCAAACTATGTTTTGTTTACGTGCAGTGCTCCCGGCGCTGGAAGCCGCGGATTCTGCGGGCCTCTGTGTCAAACTATGTTCCGAGCACCCACAATTGGTTTCCGACAATAAAAGCGGTACCGCCACAATAAAAGCTGTCATGCGCGACCGCGGCCTTCTGTAGGGGACGCGGTCGCGTGAGTCGGCACCACTCAGTTACGTTATCCAAGCAATCTCAGCATGCTCTCCATACCGCGTTTGCGAATTCAGCCTGAAGAGTCAATTCGCTCGTAGCTGGAACGTTCTTTGTTCCTCTGCTGGGACTCATATGCTGTCTACGAAATTCGGAAATTTCAAAATAAGGTTCGATTCTTCAAATCTGAACTGAAAGAAATTTCAGCCTTTCTGGACTGGGGTGGCAGCTATGATTTCGATCGGCTGATTTCCCTTCATGCTTCCCTCGCAGTGAATTACGTTGTTAAAAAATCATAGGACATCAGTTGGCCACAGCAACGGTCACCAGTCATTATGGTGGTAGAAGCCGCTGATCGCTCCACATAAAAACGCTCAGCCGACCTATTTCCTTCGATAAAATAGGTCGATGGCAGTGTATAGTCTTGTCTTGCCGTCTACCTGAAAGTGTCCGAATGACCGAGGGATCGGTGTCCGAATGGTCGTGGAATACGCACTTTTGCTGCATAACTGGATACCTTTGCGCAAGACGTAGTGCGTGTTCGCTTAAGACTCACTGGCATTATTAAGTCAAGCAAATTTTAATTTTTTAGGTATCGATAGATAGCAGCCAGCAGGTTTACATGATGGTTCAATTAAGTCTTTTCCCATGCAGAAAGTTTAAACAACGTATCGACTTATCCATCGTTTCAGTTTGCCGAAATCAACCACTGAAGTATATCTCTTACGAGAAAAGTTTCGTGATAGTTAGATCGTACGATATAACCTCTGTGTGGCCTATGGATTGATGGGCCTAGCGCTATGAGTTTTCCACATTTGATCTGATCTTCAATCAAACCTGCCCAGCCCAGCGCGACGCCTTCACCATCCTGCGCAGCAGTCAGTAAAAGCGGGTAGTTATTGAAGCAGAAAACCGGTGCTTCCTCTGGGGGCGTGATTTTCGCCTGTTGGCACCAGTGGTTCCAATCCAGCCAACGGGAGTCGTCATTGTCTTTGTGCAGCAGGGGTAAGCCCTCTATGCTGGTTATAACTGATCCTTGGACTAGCCCAAGCTTCTCAGCTAACGCTGGACTGCACACCGGAAATACGGTCTCGGGAATCAGCAACTTCTCAAACCGGAAGTCCCCATCTAGAGACCCGAATTGGATTGCAATATCCGCATCCTGGAGCATCGGATCGTCATCCAAATTCACCGGACGAATCTTGAACTGGATCTGTGGGAATTGACCTTGGAGAGCAGGGAGCTTTGGCATTAGCCAGAAGTAACAAAATCCAAAATTGGCGGCTATGGAAATCGTAGGCTTCTGTTTGTTGAAATGGCGGCGCATACGCTTCACCGCAGCTTTGATTTCACTTACTGGAGAGGCGAGGCCGGAGTAGATTTGTTGACCCTCATAGGTGGGGCGCAGCAGCTTCCCATTGCGCTCAAACAGCACGCAGCCGAATGACTCCTCCAGCGTGCGGATCCGCTGAGAAATAGCAGGTTGGGTGGTGCCCAGCTCAGCAGCTGCGGCAGTCATTGAGCCTAAGCGAACCGTGGCCTCAAAGGCGACCAAAGACTTGAGTGGCGGAAGGTCTTGTTCGCTCGGCTCCATAAAGTTTCTGCATACCTCAAATAAGGGGGGTACGGGTGTTTATCCTCTGATCACGTAAGGATACTGAGTCCACCTATTTGGAGGTTCTCATGGTACAGGTCACTTTCGAAATCAAGCAACAACCGGCATCCGTGATCGCACAGTTGCCAGGGGAAAGCATCACGCTGGCACCACTCTGGTTGCGTGAGCGGTGCCAAGACGCTGTTAGCCTCGACGTCACTACCCAGCAGCGGCTGTTCAACCCTCACAATCTTCCTGACGGTCTCAAGTTAGTTGAGGCTGAAGCCAAGGGGGAAGATAAGGCATGGCTGTCATTCAGCGATGGCTATGCAGGTCTGTATGATCTGAGCGAGTTCCGTGCGGACTTCGACCCGTTGGATGGTCTACCAACCCCGATCAGCTGGAAAAGCGACGTCGATAGTCAGCTTATCCACATTGATTTTAATCGACTGACTGAGTTTGATTACCGTCTGGAAGCATTCAGCAAGTTCCTGACCTACGGCGTTCTTATTATCCAGAATGTGCCGACCGAGACAGAGTCGGTGCTGGACGTGGGTAAGATTTTTGGTCAGGTGCGCGAAACCAATTTTGGTAAGTATTTCGAGGTCTATTCCCGCCCTAACTCGAACGACTTGGCCTACCGCTCAATCCATCTTGACCCTCATACCGACAACCCGTATCGCGATCCAATGCCAGGCGTTCAGCTTCTGCATTGCTTGATCAACGAGACATCGGGCGGCCTGTCTACCCTGGTTGATAGCCTGGCAGTTGCGGAGCAACTGAAACTGGAGGATCCGGAAGGCTTCGACATGCTGATGAAGGTGCCTGTTCGATATCGTCACGTAGATGATGATGTCGAGCTGATCGAGCGTCGCCCGATCATCATGACTGATGCTCTTGGTCGCATGACTGGAGTGAGCTACAGCCCACGTCTCGATTATTTGCCTTTGCTGGGCGAGCACGACATGGCCGTGTTCCATCGGGCCCGTCGCCGTATGGGTCAACTGTTTACCGACCCTGCTTTTGAGCGCCGCTTTAAGCTGGAAAAGGGCGAGCTTCAAATGTTCAACAACACACGCGTTCTCCATGGGCGCACAAGCTTTGACACCAGCCAAGGGCGGCGCCACCTGCAAGGGTGCTACATGGATATGGATGGCCCAAAGGGCATCTACAAGGCCATGAAAAGAAGCTTGAAAGCCCGACAAGATTCGAAAGCCTGAGGACCGATGATGGAAACCGTAGCCTTTACTCAGATGAAAGATGGCACCAAAGCCGAGTATGAAATGCTCACTCAGCTGGAAGCCGACTTCGCGAAAGAGTTGCCCGATCGGATCCTGAAGTGTCTGCGAGACCTTGAGCACTCGCTCAGCGGCTACAAGGTCAGCAGGCTCGATCACTCGCTGCAGACCGCTTGCCGGGCTGAGGACGATGGTGCGGACGAAGAGATGATTGTTGCCGCCCTCGTCCACGACCTAGGTGATGAGCTGGCCCCTTACAATCATTCGCAGTATGCTGCGTCTATCCTCAGACCCTACGTTCGGCCTGAAGTGACATGGGTGATCAACTACCATGGCCTGTTTCAGAATTACTACTACGTTCATTTTTTCGGTGGCGACCGAAACGAACGGGATATGTACAAACAGCATCCGTACTACGACAGCTGTGTGCGGTTCTGCGAGGTATGGGATCAGGCGTCCTTCGATCCCGAGTATCCAACGCGTCCGCTGGAGCATTTTGAAGCGATGGTCAGGAGGATTTTCACCCGCCCCGCATTTGATCCTAAGTATGTTGGCGATCAGACAATGGGGCGAAGTGCACTAGATCAACCGATGAGATAATGATTTCATCCGTCCGAGTGGGGCGCCTGCGAGGACGGATGGTACTAAATAGAGCTGGATTTTATAAAGCAGTTAAATATCTATTCTTGGTCTTTGAGTTTCTAAATGGCGCTAAAGCTAGAGTGTACGATTTACCCGGTCGTGTAAGTGAGCTGTATGCATCATTCCAGCTGTCTACTGGCTAGTTAAGTGGTCTTTAATGATCGTCCTGTCATGCCTGCATAGGGCTCCCAGCCAACGACCGATTCAGTCCACCCAAAAGCTGCGTCCACTTTGAGCGCTGCTGACAGATCGATTCTAAGCATCGCAGTTTCATTATCCTCTAGCTCTTCTGTCCCTGAAGCTGTAGTAGTCATGACCAACACCTTGATTTTAATGTCTGCAAAGGTTGTCCGCTGTACGTTTGATATTTTTTGCGGCCTCGATGCTATTGCCGCGTCGATACGTATCAGTAGCAACTGTTCTCCACGCAGTCTAGGTCTCGTCCATCCTGACTTTCAGACGAAGAAAAGCCGCTTCATTGAAGCGGCTCTGTTTTATCTATTTGGAGAGGCTTGCCAGAACTGCTGTCTTACCATCTTTTCCATCAATCGTAGTCACACCATCCAGCCAACTGTCCAGGGTCTCGGGATGATTGGCTAGCCATTTCTTCGCCGCACTCAAAGCCGGCTCTTTTTTGTCGAGAGAGTTCATCATGCTACTCTCCATTTCGACTGTGAACCTCAGGTTGCTGTAGAGCTTTCCAATGTTACCGCAGCGCTCGGCGTAATCCTTCGAAGTGATAGTTTTGACGGTCGCAGCACCGAAGTCGGGGCCGAAGGAATCATCGCCGCCCGTGAGGTAAAAAATGTCCAGGTTTATGTTCATCGGATGAGGCGCCCAGGCCAGGAACACGATCGGCTTTTTCCGCTGAATCGAGCGGGTTACTTCCTGGATCATGCCTGCCTCGCCAGACTCAATCAGTTTAAAGTCCTTCAATCCATACGAGTTGTCTGTGATGATTTTCTGCACCAAGGTGTTGCCGCCGCTGCCAGGTTGGATGCCATAAATGCGTCCACCCAGCTGGTCTTTGAATTTCTCGATGTCCTTGAAATCTCTCAAGCCTTCATCAGCCAGAAATTTGGGTACCGCGAGTGTGTATTTGGCCCCTGTCAGATTCGGCGCTTGAAGGACTGCCAGTGAGTCCCTAAGAGGGTTGATCAACGGATCTTGCGAAGGCGACCAATAATTGATGAATGTGTCAAGTTTACCCTCACTGAGGGATTTCAAGACGATTGGAAGGGAAAGCATTTTATCGTCGAATTCGTAGCCTAGGCCTTGCGCAACCACTTGAGTCAGCGCATTCGTTGAGATCCCATCAAGCCAGCCGACATTTGCCGTTCTGATCACTTGGCAGCTACTAGGTTCTTGCGCCATAGCTAACACACTCTGGGTTGCCAAGGCTGCTGCAATCACGGTTATACAATACTTGTTCATCCGACTCCCCTGTAGAGTTTGCACAAAACTCTGTATTACGTATCTGAGTGGCAGGCTCAAAGGGCCACGCGGATGACGCTTATAGGTGCGTCTTTTCCGAATGGATTATCAGCTTTTCGTATGGGCTACATAACCGCGATTTGATTATGGGATGCATGCGATTTTCTTATGCACGGCTGCGCTGAACGGGTTTCGTTGCGGTCAACCAGATGCCCTAATGTCTTAAACTGGTTGAATTTGGCGGGCGCTCACGAATCTAGGCAGGCTCTTTCTAGTTTTTCGTCTTTTATGTCTCAATAGGTGAGGCAGCGCGCGCATCTTCATCAATGGGCTGATGTAGTGGTCAACTCATCCCGGACACGGTTTTGAGTTTTTCTTCAGCTTTCGCCGGAGCCAGCCCATCGTTGAACTGATGAGGCCGGATCCAGTTGTAGTGGCCCATCAGGTATTGGCCAATGTCTCGTTGAGCTTGCTGCCCGGTCAGGTAGCCCGTGGTCGGTATCCACTCTGATTTCAAGCTGCGGAAGACTCGCTCCATCGGTGCATTATCCCAACAGTTGCCTCGGCGGCTCATGCTCTGGCGCATGCGGTAGCGCCACAGTCTCTGGCGGAACTGACGGCTGCCATATTGCGATCCCTGGTCAGAGTGGAACAGGAGTCCTTGAGGCTTTCCACGTTGTTCGTAGGCGACGTCCAGCGCTTTGACCACCAGGTCTCCATCCGGCTTTTCTGACAAGGCCCAGCCAACCACTCTGCGTGCATAGAGATCCAGGACAACTGCCAGATAGTGCCATTTGCCCTGTGCCCAGACGTAAGTGATGTCTCCACACCAGACCTGATTTGGAGCTTCGACATCAAATGCTCGGTTCAAGGTATTCGGTATATCTGGCCGCTCCACTGTGGCCTTTTTGTACGCATGTGATCCTGGCTGCTTGCTGATCAACGCCAGCTCTCGCATCAGGCTGCTTACCTTGAACCGCCCGATTTGCTCACCCTCTCCTTGCATCATTGCCATGATGGTACGGCTGCCGGGCGCACTTCGACCTCGCGTGAACAACTCATTCACTCGACTGCGCAACCGTAGTCGTTCAGCGTCCGGAGTTCGCCTTCTGTGAAGATGTGCGTAGTAACTTGAGCGAGTGACTTCGAACACTTCGCACAAACAATCAACGGGCTCATGGTCGCTGAGCTGGCGGATCAGCGCGTACGCTCGAGATCTTCCGACATCAAGAGCGCGGTAGCCTTTTTTAGTATCGATTTCTCGCGTTCAAGGCGCGTGATCCGGGCTTCCAACTCTTGGATTTTTTGCTGCTCTGGCGTCAACGCTTTGCTGGCCGGCGTAACGCCGCCGCGCTCCTGCTGAAGCTGATTAACCCATCGGCGCAGGGCCGACTCGACCAAGCCGAGCGAACGGGCCGCTTCGGCATGGCTGTAGCCTTGATCGAGCACCAGGCAGGCAGCTTCGCGCTTGAACTCAGGGGTAAAGGTACGGCGTTGCTTGGTCATCGGACACCTCTCTATGGCGAGCATTCTCGCCTAAATGGGTGTCCGGGGTTAGTAGACCACTACATGATGATCATTGCGAAGGCGAGCCGCTTCGGAGCGTTCCTAGGAGGTATGGGCGCACAGGCGATGTTCATTATTGGAGCCGCGCTCATTTCGTCGCCCTTCAGTAGCTATCGCACTGTCCGCGTTTTCAGAAGTATTAGGAAACCTATCCTAAGATCCTTGAGCAGGTTGCAACCACGCCCTCCAGTCTCTCCAGCGAGGGCTTAATCCAAGGGTCAGGAAAAGCCGTTGTGGTTAAGTCAGCTTGAAAAAACATTTAAAATCATGTGTTTAAGTGATTTTACAGGATTTATTGTCTGTGTTTTTGATTGCAACCCTAGATTTTGCCGATCATGACAGCTTGATGAAGATGTCAGCAGCGTCTGCAGCTATCATCCTATAACCGATTGAAAGTACAGTCTTTATTGGAAGGCCTAGATTGGATTCTGAGAATTGAAACTGTCGCACAGGAGTAAAAACTGTCGCACACGGAGGAAGCCTTAACCGGCTCCCTTCTTCGTTGCGCACCTCCTTTGAGCTTTTGCGCTCAGCGCAACCTTGTGTTGACGCTAATCCAGGCCCCTCCACATCAAACCCGATGAATCGCTCGCCTCGTACGTCAGACGCAACCTGCACCTAAACTGGTGGGCGGGCAACATGGGATATTCGATAAGCTCGCGACGCGACATGTGTTCGAAAAGATTGAGGTAAAGGGCCTTGCAGTGGCACTTGGATGCCTGGATGTTACAGCTTCAACCGGCTGTTTCAAGCCCGTACGTTGATGGCTACGATGTATGTTCCATGCTGGCGAGAATGGAATCGATGAGGATTGTCCGTTCTCCGATCATAAGGAGGTGAAATGCTAAAAATACTGGGCAAGGCTTCTTCGATCAATGTCCGCAAGGTGGTTTGGACATGTGTTGAGTTGCAGATTCCCTTCGAGCGGCAGGACTGGGGCTCTGGTTTCAGAAGCACCAATACACCCGAATTCTCTGCGCTAAACCCCAACGCGATGGTGCCGGTGGTCGATGACGAGGGGTTCGTCGTGTGGGAGTCCAACACGATCATTCGATACTTGGCGAACCGGGAAAATGCCATTCATCTTTATCCGGCAGAGGCGAAAGCCAGAGCCCGGGTGGACCAGTGGATGGATTGGCAGGCTAGCGACTTCAACAAGTCTTGGGGCTATGCGTTCATGTCGCTAGTCAGAAAAAGTGCTACCCATCAGGACCCAGAAGCTCTGGCGCTAGGGTGTCGTGAATGGACTAGGCACATGGCGATTCTGGACAGACAGCTCGACAAAACGGGGGCGTACGTCAGTGGTTGCGAGTTCTCCCTGGCGGATATCCCGATCGGCCTTTCGGTGAACCGCTGGTTTGAAACGCCGCTGACCCACCCGGACTTTCCTGCGGTTAGTGCCTATTACGAGCGCCTGAGTGAGCGTACCGGCTTCCGCCTGCATGGCCGCAACGGCACGCCGTGAAGGACACGTTCAAGGAAACCTAGGCTTATGTGGGGATATATTGCGCTCTATGTGCTGTTCGCAGCGGGCGTCTATTGGTTGGATCGCAGTATTCATCGGCCGCTTTTCGTCAGAACTCAGAACCGACACTTTCGCTGGAAACTGAATTTCAATGTCAAACACTGGGCCGTCGACGAGTATCTCGCTGCGATGGTTATGACCTGTGCGGTTGTCTTGCAGGTCATGATGATGCTTCAGTGGTTGGGCAGCACACTTGATAAAACCTTGGCAAAGTGGCTATTCGCGGTGCTCAGTCTGGGGTCGATAATGCTGGCTGTACGCTTGCTACGGCTGGTAGAGCGTTATACCCGGCACAAGGGATGGTTGACGGTACTGGCCGCATTGCTGACGGTAGCGGTGGGCCTCGTAGCCAGCGCTGAAGCTGACGCTTTCATCCTTGGGCAGACGCGTATCGAGCCGGGGCAGTTTCCCGGTGCACAGAAAACCCTGACATTCATCTATTTGGTTTACATCTGGTATCTGGCAGCGAGTTTACTCCTGGCGATGGTGATGTTAATCGGTGCCTTGGTATTCGGCATGATGGCGCCGGCTTTCAAACAGCGTGTAAGGCGTAGCCACACCACTGCTATTTGCTGGAATCTTTTCGTACCCAGCTCGGACGGGTTCCGGCGCCAGTGGGTGAATGCATCGTGCGTGCTTGGCGTGATTTATACCGCCGTGATCCTTCTTGCGTTCTCCGAAGTAGTCAACAGCAAGCTCCGGTGGGCGTCACACGAATTGTTGGTTTATGCGTCTTTTCACCTAGGCCCCGAAGACTGCGCGATGACTGGGTTACCTGCTGGCACACGGCTGGCGCTGTTGGCCAAAGGCGGGGTAGTAGTCGCCGAACCTGCAGGGGAGATGTATCGCTACAAAGAGCAGGCATGCTCGCTGCAGACGCTTGAGCAAGTAGAGGCGGCGCGTGATGAACGAATCAGAGCAGCCAGAGCCACTGATGATTACTTTTGAAAAGTATTGCTGGTTTGCCTGATCAACATGCCGGCTTTCATCGCAGCATCAGCAGCCTAACGGCCAAACCAGGGCTAAAGGTGAGAGCCGTTTGTGGTCGAAAGCAAGGCAGTTTTCCAAGCGTTCCTGAAACCCAAATACGACGCGGGCCATAGGGTGGAGCAGGCTCCACCCATGCAGCCCACCTTCCGATGTCAGACCACGAACCGCGTTACCAGCTGATTCAAGTTGATTGCCAATTGCGACATTTCACTGCTGGCGCTCGCCGTCTGGCTCGCACCGGCAGCGCTTTGCGAAGCCAGGTCGCGAATGCGCAGAAGGTTCTGGTCCACTTCACGCGCTACGTGGGACTGCTCCTCGGAGGCTGTGGCGATTTGCAGGTTACGTTCGTTGATCTGCGTGATCGCACTGGCGATTTCATCCAATGAGCTGCTCGCCTCCTGGGCGATACTCAGGGACTGGGTGGCCAGGTCACGGCTGGTATTCATCGCCTGAACCGCCTGCTCGGAGTCGGCCTGAATGGTTGCGATCATCTGTTCGATCTCTTGGGTCGACAACTGGGTGCGGTGTGCCAGCGCCCTGACTTCGTCTGCGACCACGGCAAAACCTCGGCCCTGTTCACCTGCGCGAGCCGCCTCGATTGCCGCATTCAGAGCCAGCAGGTTGGTTTGCTCGGCGATGCCGCGGATCACCTCGACGACTTTGGAGATATCTTGCGCGCGATCCGACAGGCCTTGGATTTGCTCGCTGGTCTGCTCCACGTTGCCGCTGAGCCGTTGAATCGACTTCAAGGTCTGCGCCACCCGCTCCTGGCCGCTTTGGGTGAAGCCTTGGGTACGTTTTGAATCTTGCGAGGCGGATTCTGCATTGCGAGCGACTTCATCCACGGCTGCGCTCATTTCGGTCACAGCCGTCGCCGCTTGGTTGACCTCGTCATTCTGAGCGACCAGGCCACGGCTGGAAGCCTCCGTCACCGCTGTCATTTCCTCGGAGGCCGAGGCCAACTGAGTGGAGGAGTCCGAGATCTGCACAATGGTATTGCGCAAGTTCTCTTGCATCTGCGCCAACGCCTTGAGCAGCCGGCCTGCTTCATCGGCCCCAGTGACCTTCACGTCCTTGGACAGGTCACTGTTGGCGATGCGCTCAGCCACGGACAACGCATCGCTGATGGGGGAGACGATGCTTCGGGTCAGCAGAAGCGCTAGGCCCATGGTCAGCACCACCACCCCGACAATGATCCCGATCACCAGCCAGCGACCTGTGGAGTAGAGGTTGGCTGCGGTCTGGCCCGCTTGTGCGGCACCTTTGTCGTTGAAATCGGTAAGTTGATCGATCTGGTCTTCCATGGTGCTGGTCAGCGGACGAATGCTGGTGGCTACCAGATTGACGGCCTCAGCGATGTTGCCCGCGCTCATCAAGGGCACCAGCTGATCGAGCTGCTGCTGATAGGCCTGCGCGCTGGTTTTGACCGCAGAAAATAGGGTGCGCTCCTGATCGCTGGCAATCAGCGGCTCGTAGTTGGCTACGGCGTCCGACATTTCCTTGCGGTACTCAGGGAAGCTTTCCAGGGTTTTCTGAAGGCTACGGGGGTCTGCGATGGCGCGCTGAGTTTCCAAGCGCAGACGCAGCATCGAGGCGTTCATCACCGAGGTTTGGCGAATACTGGCCATCCAGTTGAGCTCGACGTCTTTTTCGATGTCCCGCAGGTTGCTCATTTGGGCGACTGCAAACACCCCAAGCACAACAACGAGCCCCACGATCAAGGAGAAGAACAGCGCTGCTCGCGGCGCCAAGTTGAGGTTTCTAACGTTCACGGACGGACTCCAAGACAAATGATGGCGGGCTGCCCAGTTGTATCGGTTCGCTTCGCGGAAATTTGAGAGGGAGGAGGGCTTAAAAGAACTGGCTTCAAAGCTAGCCATGATCCAAGACAGCGCGCCGCCTTTGGCAGTTCTCGCACCTCAAGCCGCGCTTGCACGCGAGGCTTCACACACTGATTGATCTCATTCACGCATCAATTAATGAAAAATGAACGATTATCTCCAGCGCCGCTTTCGACGATCATTCCAGAAATAAGCACTTACAATTATTAAGAAACGCTGGAGATCCATCATGAGTCTGCCGTCAAGCTCGGTTTCCGAGGGCAAGTCCAAAGCCGGTATGGTCTTTCGGGTAACGTCCGGAAATTTCCTCGAACAGTTCGACTTCTTCCTGTTCGGCTTCTATGCCACCCACATCGCGGCGGCGTTCTTCCCCGCGTCCAACGAATTCGCGTCGCTGATGATGACCTTCGCCGTGTTCGGCGCAGGCTTCCTGATGCGCCCGCTGGGTGCCGTGATCCTGGGTGCTTACATCGACGACGTTGGCCGGCGCAAAGGGTTGATCGTCACCCTGGCGATTATGGCCAGCGGGACATTGCTGATCGTACTGGTGCCCAATTACGCCAGCATTGGCTTGCTTGCCCCTGCCTTGGTGCTGATTGGGCGCTTGCTGCAAGGCTTCTCGGCAGGTGCCGAGCTCGGTGGTGTGTCGGTATATCTGGCCGAGATGGCAACGCCGGGTCACAAGGGCTTCTACGCCAGCTGGCAATCGGCTAGCCAGCAGGTGGCGATCGTCGTCGCCGCGGCGCTGGGCTTTGCCCTCAACGAATGGCTGACCCCAAGCGAAATCTCCGATTGGGGCTGGCGCGTGCCGTTCGCCATCGGCTGCATGATCATTCCGGTCATCTTCCTGCTGCGTCGCAGCCTGCAGGAAACCGAGGAGTTCGCCGCCCGCAAGCACCGTCCAACCATGAAGCAGGTGCTGGCTACCCTGGCTGCCAACTCCAGTATCGTGGTCTTCGGCATGCTGATGGTGGCCATGACCACCACCGCGTTCTACATGATTACCGTATATGCGCCGACCTTCGGCAAGACCGTGCTGCAACTGAGCACCGGCGACGCATTGCTGGTGACCCTGCTCACGGCAGTTTCGAACTTCATCTGGCTACCCATCGGTGGCGCCATCAGTGACCGTGTAGGCCGCAAGCCGCTGCTGCTGGCGATGTCGCTGATGACCTTGATTACCGCGTACCCCGCGCTGACCTATCTGGCGCAGTCGCCCACCTTCGGTCACATGCTCGAAGTGCTGTTGTGGTTCTCGTTCCTGTACGGCATGTACAACGGCGCGATGATCCCGGCGCTGACCGAGATCATGCCGGTGGAGGTGCGCGTGGCAGGTTTCTCGCTGGCTTACAGCCTGGCGACTGCTCTGTTCGGTGGTTTCACCCCGGCAATCTCCACGTGGATGATCCACGTTACCAATGACAAGGCCGCTCCAGCTTACTGGATGATGTTCGCCGCGCTCTGTGCATTCGTCGCTACCTGGATGCTCTACCGTCGCCTGGCGCATCGTGCAGCGGTGGCCGCATGAGGACTTCAATGAAAGCGTTGCTCGCCGCGACATTGCTCGCAACCTGCAGCCTGGCACAGGCTGCAGAACTGACTGTCATGACGTCGGGCGGTTTCACCGCCGCCTACAAAGAACTGGGGCCACAGTATGCCGCGAAAAGCGGTGATACCTTGGTCACCGTGCTGGGCCCGTCCATGGGTAAGGCGCCTGAGGCTATCCCCAATCGCCTGGCACGCGGCGAGCACGCCGATGTGGTGATCATGGTCGGCTACGCGCTGGACGAGTTGATCCGCCAAGGCAAGGTTGACCCATCATCGCGCGTCGAGCTTGCCGACTCTCGCATCGGTATGGTGGTCAAACAAGGGCAAGCCAAACCTGCCATCGGCACCCCGGACGAGCTGAAAAAGACCTTGCTGGCTGCCCGCTCGGTTGGCTACTCGGACAGCGCCAGTGGCGTGTATATCGAGAAGGAGTTGTACAAGAAGCTAGGCATCCAGGACCAGCTTGCTCCAAAGAGCACCATGGTCGAGCGTGTGCCTGTGGCCTCGCAAGTTGCTCAGGGGACCTATGAACTGGGCTTCCAGCAGGTCGCCGAGCTGCTGCCCGTACCGGGTGTGACCTACGTAGGCAAGATTCCGGAAAGCCTGCAATCGGTCACCCGCTTCGCCGCCGGCATCCCTAAAGCCGCAGAGCACCCCGCCGAAGCTAAGCAGTTCCTCCAGTACCTGGCCTCGCCCCAGGTCCAGCCTGCGGTGCAGGCCACTGGGCTGGATTCAGTCGCCAGGTAAAACGCCAGGCAGTTCACGGATCAGCCTGATCATTTCCAGTGCCGCAGGTGTCAGCGTACGCCCTCGGCGCCGGAGCAGCCCCATCGTCCGGCTGACCTGTGGCTCGACCAGCGCAACGCTGGCGAGTATCGGATGGGGAGCCATCGGCAGGGCAATCGATGGCACTGCCGCAATACCCAGCCCCGCCTCGATCAAGCCCAGCAGGGTGGTTACGTGCCGAGCCTCGCATACGCTGTCTTTGCTGGTCTGCATCCCGGCCAGGGCTCGATCCAGCACCAGGCGGTTGCCCGAGGCTTTGTTCAAGGTGATGTAGTCGTGTTCATAGGCCTGCGCCCATGTCACCGACTGCGCTTTGGCCAAAGGATGATCGTGCCGACAGGCGATGACGTAGCGCTCTTCCAGCAACACGCTGAACTCGATCTCTGGGGCCAGGTTGCCGGTGAAGCTCAGGCCGAAGTCCGCTTCGCCCGACGCTACGGCGGCGCTGACTTCGTTGGCGGAAGCGTCATACAGATTGAGCCGCACTTTAGGGTATTGCGCGTGGAAGGCGCGGATTGCATGTGGCATGAAGTAGTAGGCCGCTGACGGTACGCAAGCGATGGTCAGCGTACCAGTGCGCAGTGAGCCACCGTCGCCCACGCTCAGCAGCGCCAGGTCCAGGTCGTCGAGCAGTCGCTCGACTTGAGGCAGGAAGGCACGCCCCACATTGGTCAGCGAAACTTTGCGCGTAGTGCGCTCGAGTAGCTTGACCCCCAGTGCCGATTCAAGTTTTTCGATGCGCCGGCTCAGTGCCGACTGCGTGATACGAATGGTCTCTGCGGCGCGGCGGAAACTGCCTTGCTCTACCACAGCGCGGAAAGCCTGCAGGTCGTTCAGATCGAAGTTGATGCTCACCCGGTGGGCTCCGCTGGTTTGATCGAAAGCGTGCATCAATGGTATTTCGAAAAAACCGGCGGAGCCAGCAGCCTCAGATTTGCATGGCCATGCCGTGCACATTCATCGCTGCCTGACGCAGAGCCTCTGAGCGGGTAGGGTGGGGGTGGCAGATAAGGGCAATGTCCTCAGCGGAGGCTGCAAACTCCATGGCCACGCAGAATTCGCCGATCATTTCGCTCACGCTTGGGCCGACCAAATGCACGCCCAGCACTTCGTCGGTGTTGGCATCGGCAATGACCTTGGCGAAGCCTTCGGTTTCATGATTGATCTTGGCGCGGCTGTTGGCCGAGAACGGGAACTTGCCAACCTTGTAGGACCGACCTTCGGCTTTGAGTTGCTCTTCGGTCTTGCCCACGGTAGCCATTTCAGGGCGGGTGTAGATCACGCCAGGGATCAGATTGTAATTCACCTCATGCGGCTTACCGGCGATGCGCTCGATGCAGGCTACCGCTTCGTCCTCAGCCTTGTGCGCCAGCATTGGCCCTGAGGTAACGTCCCCGATTACCCACAGGCCAGGGACTGAGGTGCGATGGTGCTCGTTGCTCAACATACCGCGCTTGTCAGGTTGAAGGCCCACGCTTTCCAGATTAAGACCTTGGGTATACGGACGGCGCCCGATGGCGACCAATACATAGTCGGCCTGAAGGGTCTGCGCGGGGCCACCAGCGGCCGGTTCGAGGGTGAGGTTGACACCCTCGGCGTCAGTCTTGGCCTGGGTGACCTTGCTGCCCAGTTTGAATGCCATGCCCTGCTTGGCCAGCGCTTTTTGCAGGGTCTTGGCGGTTTCTTCATCAGTACCAGGGCAGATGCGATCGAGGTATTCGATGACGGTGACTTGAGCACCCAACCGACGCCACACCGAACCCAGCTCCAGGCCGATCACGCCTGCCCCGATCACCACCAGGTGCTTGGGCACCTGTGGCAGGGCAAGGGCGCCGGTAGAGTCGATGATGCGCTGGTTGTCCACGTTCACCCCTGGCAGGGTAGTAGGCTCGGAGCCAGTGGCGATGACGATGTCCTTGGCTTGCAGCGCGGTTTCGCTGCCGTCCTCTGCCTTGACGATGACCCTGCCGGCGCCATCCAGGCGGCCCCAGCCTTTGACCCAGTCCACCTTGTTCTTGCGGAACAGGTATTCGATGCCCTTGGTCAGGCCGGCCACGCTCTCGTCTTTCTGTTTCATCATCTGAGCAAGATTCAGCGTTGGCTTGACATCGATGCCGAGGTGAGCGAATTCATCGCCACTGGCGGCCTCGTAAAGCTCGGAGGCATGCAGCAATGCTTTGGACGGCATGCAACCGACATTCAGGCAGGTGCCACCTAGGGTTGGGCGGCCTTCCACGCACGCCACGCTCAGGCCCAATTGGCCCGCACGGATTGCTGCGTTATAGCCGCCAGGACCGCCGCCGATGATCACCACGTCGTAGGATTTCATGGGTGTGTACTCCAGATGAGGAAGCGCGAGAGGGGCATAAGATTAAGCTGAGAAGGTTGGATTGTATACAATCTAGGGGTTGCGACTGACCAGCTCGCTCTAGACTTTGGTCTGCACTACAGGAAACATCCCACGAATGAACTACTCTTTTCCGGCGACGTTCGAAATATCAGGCGTCGTGGCCTATTAGGGAATGGAGGGGTGATTCATGCTTGCTCAACTTCCACCGGCACTGCAGAGCCTGCATCTGCCGCTGCGGCTCAAACTGTGGGACGGTAATCAATTCGATCTGGGCCCAAGCCCCCAGGTCACGATCCTGGTCAAGGAGCCTCAGTTGATCAGCCAGTTGACCCATCCAAGCATGGACCAGCTGGGCACCGCATTTGTGGAGGGCAAGCTGGAGCTGGAAGGCGATATTGGCGAAGCCATCCGGGTGTGTGACGAACTCAGTGAAGCGTTGCTGGTTGATTCGGATCAAGCGCCGCCTCAGCGCCTTGCCCACGACAAGAGCACGGATGCCGAGGCCATTTCTTACCACTACGACGTCTCCAACGCGTTTTACCAACTGTGGCTCGATCAAGACATGGTCTATTCGTGTGCCTACTTCCGCGAGCCGGACAACACACTCGATCAAGCCCAGCAGGACAAGTTCGACCATCTGTGCCGCAAACTACGCCTTGATGCTGGTGAATACCTATTGGATGTGGGCTGTGGCTGGGGCGGGCTGTCGCGTTTTGCTGCTCGCGAATACGGCGCCAAAGTGTTCGGCATCACCTTGAGCAAGGAGCAGCTGAAGCTGGGCCGCGAGCGGGTAAAGGCCGAGGGCTTGGCGGACAAAGTTGATCTGCAGATTCTCGATTATCGTGACCTTCCTCAGGACGGCCGCTTCGACAAAGTGGTGAGCGTTGGTATGTTCGAGCATGTCGGGCACGCCAACTTGGCGCTGTATTGCCAGAAGCTGTTCGGGGCAGTGCGCGAGGGTGGGGTGGTGATGAACCACGGCATCACTGCCAAGCATATCGACGGCCGACCTGTGGGGCGTGGAGCAGGTGAGTTCATAGACCGGTACGTTTTCCCCCATGGTGAATTGCCTCACCTTTCAATGATCAGTGCCAGCATCTGTGAAGCAGGGCTGGAGGTGGTGGACGTTGAAAGCCTGCGTTTGCACTACGCCAAGACACTGCATAACTGGAGCGCGAACCTAGAGAATCAATTGCATAAGGCAGCCGCACTGGTGCCTGAGAAGACCCTGCGCATCTGGCGCTTGTACCTGGCCGGTTGTGCTTATGCATTCGAGAAGGGCTGGATCAACTTGCATCAGATTCTAGCCGTGAAACCTTACGCCGATGGGCACCATGACCTGCCTTGGACGCGTGAAGACCTTTACCGCTGAACCTGAAGGGGCCGCATAAGCGGCCCCTTGAGCATTCAGAGGATAGGTGAAATCAGCCTCGCGATGCGCATACCCAGCTGTTGCACCCTGTGGGTGTCACGGCTGTCCTCTGCAGTGATTTCCCGAGCTTGCGCAAAGTCGTCCAGCAACATCGCCTCCACTTGATCGGCGAAGGTACGGTCTACAGTGAGCAAGGTGATTTCGAAATTGAGCCTGAATGAACGGTTGTCCAGGTTGGCACTGCCGACCGCACTAACTTCGTCATCCACCAGTACAACCTTTTGGTGCAGAAAACCCGGCTGATATCGAAACATACGCACGCCAGCCCGAACTGCTTCGAATGCGAAAAGGCTGGATGCCGCGTAGACGATTTTATGGTCGGGGCGCGCGGGGATCAGTACCCGTACGTCCACCCCGCGCAGTACCGCCAGACGCAACGCCGCAAACACGGCTTCATCAGGGATGAAATAGGGCGTGGTGATCCACACGCGCTTGGTTGCCGACTGAATAGCTTCGATGAAAAACAGCGAGCAGGTTTCCTGCGGGTCCGCCGGCCCACTGGCAAGGGCCTGGCAGAGCACGCCATTGTCTGGATAGGTATCGGGCAGTATCAAAGGAGGCAGCTCGCGGGTTGCCCAGTACCAATCTTCGGCAAACGATTCTTGCAGGCAAGCCAGAACTGGCCCCTCGATCTGAACATGAGTATCGCGCCAGGGTGACAAGACTCGGTGTTTGCCTAGGTACTCATCACCCACATTGTGCCCCCCGACAAAACCGATCAGGCCATCGATCACAACGATCTTGCGGTGATTGCGGAAATTTACCTGCAGGCGATTGAACCATCCGCGGCGTGTAGCGAAAGCATGAATCTGTACACCGCCGTCACGTAGCACTTGGCTGTAGCTGGCGGGTAATGCGTGGCTGCCCACCCCGTCGTACAGAACAAAAACTTGCACCCCTTCTGCCGCCTTACGCAGCAGCAATCGCTGAAGGGCCTGGCCCAATTCGTCATCATGGATGATGAAGAATTGCACCAGCACGACTTCGCGAGCCTGCTCGATGGCATTGAATATGGCATCGAAGGTGGCCTGACCATTGATGAGCAACCTGACTTGGTTGTTCGCCAGGCACGGCATCCGTCCCAGTTTTGGCATGGCGCGCAACGCGGCGTAGCTTTCTGACTCTCTGGCGGTCAGCGCTTCCTCCACCCACGGCCGCCAGTTCAGGTTGGCCATGGCAACGTGCATTTCCTGGTTGGCCTGGCGCCGAGCTTTGATGTAAGCGTTGAATGAGCGAGCCCCGAAAACCAGATAAGGAATCAGTGTGAAATAAGGTATGAAGAACAGTGACATCGCCCACGCGATTGCTCCTTGTGCGGTGCGCACGGTGAACACCGCATGCAACGCGGCGATGATCCCGAGCAAGTGAATCAGCCCGAGCACATAGCCGAAGAAGTAGGGGCTGTGGTAATCCATACGCATCCTGCCTGCCGAATACACAGCAGGTAACAGAACACGTTCCAGGTCTGCCTGCAACCTGAAAGCGGATTTGGCGTCTAACCCTGAGCCCGGCTCGATGGCCGGTTTTTCGAGGAGCGTTGTTTCATGAAAATTCGTCTTCCACTGTTGGCTCTGGCGTTGGGCCTGAGCAGTCCACTGGTACATGCACAGATGTTGCAACCTGGCCTGTGGGAGCTAACTACCAGCAATATGCAGGTCGATGGCAAGCCGTTACCTGACATGCAATTCATGCTGGGCCAGTTGAAGAATCTGCCGCCTGAGCAGCGGGCCATGATGGAAGGGATGCTGGCCAAGCAGGGCGTCACCATAGGCGGCAATGGTGTGCGCTCGTGCCTGACGCCTGAACAGGTGCAGACCAACGACATTCCTTTGCAAGACCCTAAATCTGGCTGCACTCAGAAGATCACCGACCGTACAGGTAATGTCTGGAAGTTTCAGTTCAGTTGCCCCAAAGCCCAAGGTACCGGGCAGGCAACCTTCCTCAGCGACAAGGAATTCACTACGCAGGTCAATGGCACATTCAATGCCTCGGGTGTTCAGCAGCAAGGCAGCATGAATACCCGAGCTGTGTGGCTTGGCAATGACTGTGGAACGGTCAAGCCACGTACTTGAGATTCACCACTGCCATTGGCTGGCGGCGACCGCATCGTGGGCATGCAGGCTTTCTGCATGCACCACACGTAGCTTGAACGCCGTGGCCCACTCCAACGCACGTAGCGCTTTATGCAAGCGCCTTGCGGCGTCCTCACAAAACATTAGGTTCTGCCCATTCGCCAACGCGAAGGCTTGTTCATCTGCGCGTTTTACTGCCGTCTGCACGGCGGTGCCAAGGCTGGCTTCGACTTGATCGATAAGCTCCTTGATAGGTAATGCAGCGAGATTGTTCCTCAGACGAACTTCGATCTGCGCCTCGCTCCGCTGGCTGTGGGGCGTGGCTACAATCCCTTCACTGCTGCCTAACCACTGCACCACTGCCTCGCGTTCGAGCGATTGCTCCGGGAAGTCTGCCTCGAACTGCTGCTGGATGAGTTGCCTGGCCAGCGCTGCCGAGCAAGGGCAAGTCGAGGAATAGGGCACACCGACAGATAGTTCCACGTGGAACATTTCATTCTCAATCTTGGCGCGCAGCGTGATTGGATAGTGCTTCCAGCCGGCGAGTGGGCTGATCAACGCAGGCCTTTTGAGAAGATAGTCAAAGCTAAGGTCGATATACGCTGCGTCTGATAGACCTTCGTGGCTTGCAATAAAGTCTGCCAGCAGATGCCGCAGGGCCAAAGAAGTCAACGGCTGGTGTTCGAGCGATTCCAACGCAAGGTAGAGCCGAGACATATGGATACCCCTTGCTGTCCCATCGACCAGGCTGACGCCGGCACTGGCGATGGCCGCCATCGTTTGGCCGGCAAACTGGATGGGTAAAGCGATGCCGCTCATCCCGACCCAATCAAGTGGTGCGGTTTGCTCTTGGGGCTGTGTGGCGATGTCTGGAAGGGTCAGGCTAGTCATTGGGGTACCAGGCGTTGAGGTCAGCGACATCCGCCGACCAGGCTGCAATGCAAATTGAAACGTTGACCACTGGAGCTGGAGACACGGTTAAAGGTGGTCCAGCCAACGCGACGGCTATAGCCAAACCAAGCTTCACCATCGCTTGCCACGCCGGTGAATAACGTTAGTGAGCCGTAGCGGCTGTTGGTCTGCGCCCACAGCCGGCGTGTTTGGGTATCGAACCCGCGCAGGTAGAGCTGGGTACCTTCGGTACGCACGCTGTAGTAACTGCCCTTGTTATCCTGGCACGCCAGCAAGGTAGCGCTGCGGGTGCACAGCGCCAGTGAACTGCCTTGCGCTGATGCAACTGCAGGCAACGGCATCAGGCACAGCAGTGTCAGGGCGATGGATGACCGGGTCATGTGCGTATCCAGAGATGCGTTCGACGAGTGTGACTTGGCGAAATTGTATTGTTACTTTATAACATTGTGCAATGCATCGTTTCGAATGCGCAGCCTGAAGGGGTTTCACCATGTCCAATCGTCTTCCTGTCACTGTACTTTCCGGCTTCCTGGGTGCCGGGAAAAGCACCTTGCTCAATCATGTACTGCGCAACCGCGACAATCTCAGGGTGGCGGTTATCGTCAACGACATGAGTGAAATCAACATCGATGCCAGTGAAGTGCAGCGCAACGTCAGCCTTAACCGTGCCGAAGAAAAACTCGTTGAAATGAGCAACGGCTGCATTTGCTGCACCTTGCGCGAAGACCTGTTGGAGGAAGTGGCGCGGCTCGCGCAAGAGGGCCGTTTTGACTACCTGCTGATCGAGTCCACAGGGATCTCCGAGCCGTTGCCTGTGGCTGAAACCTTCACCTTCCGCGATGAACAAGGTCGTAGTTTGTCCGACATGGCGCGTTTGGACACCATGGTCACCGTGGTCGATGGCCTGAACTTTCTGCGTGATTATCAGCAAGCCGAGAGCCTGGCCAGCCGCGGCGAAACCCTGGGCGAAGAAGATGAGCGCTCCATCACTGACCTGTTGATCGAACAGGTCGAGTTTGCCGACGTGCTGTTGTTGAGCAAGATCGATCTGATCAGCCAGCACGAACGCGAAGAACTGATCGCCATCTTGCGCAGCCTCAACGCCCGCGCTCAGATCGTGCCGATGGTCATGGGCCAGGTCCCGCTGGGACGGATTCTAGATACTGGTCTGTTCGATTTTGATCAGGCCGCTCAGGCGCCCGGCTGGTTGCAGACTTTGCGCGGGGCGCACGTGCCTGAAACCGAAGAATACGGTATTTCGGCGAGCACTTGGGTAGCTCGTCGGCCCTTGCACCCACAACGCTTCTACGACTTTATCCACAACACCGGAAGCAACGGCCGGTTGCTGCGTTCCAAGGGCTTTTTCTGGTTGGCCAGTAAATATCAGGAAGCCGGTAGCTGGTCGCAGGCTGGCGGCATGATGCGCTATGGCCTGGCAGGGCGGTGGTGGCGGTTTGTACCGCGTGAGCATTGGCCGCAGGATGAGCAGAGCACAGCAGATATCCTCAAGCATTGGCAGGCAGACACCGGTGACTGCCGCCAGGAGTTGGTCTTCATCGGCCAGAACATTGATTTCGCACAGTTATCCACAGCGCTGGACGCCTGCCTGCTCAACGATGAAGAAATGGCCCTCGGGCCAAAAGGCTGGGCCAGGCTGCCTGACCCCTTCGGTGCATGGGATGCCGAGGTTGCTGCATGAACATGGCGTTGAAGACTGCGGCTATTCGTCAGGTTTTCGGTGAGGCGCCATCGGTGTTTACCGAGGTCTATCAGGACGGGGTAAACATGGCGGTCTGGCAGCGGCGCTTGCCAGCCCAGTTGGAAGACTTCGCTGTTTTGGCCGTCAGCCTCGGCCAGCCGTGGGCTGACCAGCGCGTTATCGATGTGAACGAGCATGAACCGCCGGCTCTGCCTGGCTTGCTGCAGGAGGCAGCAGATCTGCAAGGTTACGAGAGCTTCGTGGCTGACGTGAAGTGGTTGGTGTCGGCCTATACCTGCCTGCTCGGCGCACGGCGGGTGGGGTTGCGGTTAAGGGTGCTGCAAGGAGCGATGTGCCCGCGCTTTCATGTGGATAACGTGCCTGTGCGTCTGTTGACGACCTACGTGGGGCCCGGCAGCGAGTGGGTTGAAGAAGGCGCTCTGGAACGGGTCGGCTTACACCTGGCTGAGGCCCCTGTGGATAACATTCGAAGCCTAGGCGTAGGAGACGTTGCATTGGTCAAAGGCGAAAAATGGGCCGGTAATGAGGGCGCCGGGCTCATCCACCGCTCCCCGGCCAGCCAGCAGCGGCGACTGTTGCTCAGCCTTGACTGGCTGGCATGACGGGGCATAGTGGACTGAATTCCACTTAGAAGCGCTGGCATGCTGCGAAATATCCCCACCCACGTCATCGCTGGCCCCCTGGGGGCCGGCAAGACCAGCCTGATCCGGCAGCTAATGGCCCAGCGCCCGGCCAATGAACGCTGGGCGGTGCTGGTCAATGAGTTTGGTCAAATCGGTCTCGATGCGGCGCTGCTCAGCCATAACGATGACGGCATCGCCATCGGTGAGGTGGCTGGCGGTTGCTTGTGCTGCGTGAACGGTATGCCATTTCAGGTTGGCCTGGGCCGCCTGCTGCGTAAGGCGAGGCCAGATCGGCTATTCATTGAACCGTCCGGGCTGGGTCATCCATTGCAGTTACTCAACCAGTTGGGCAAATCTCCATGGGTCGGAGTGCTGGCGTTGCAGCCATTGGTCATGGTTTTGGATGGCCAGGCGTTAGCCAAGGGTGAGGAATTGCCCGAAGCTCAACAACAGGCTCTGCAGGCGGCAGGCTTGGTGCTGCTGAACAAGGCTGACACTGTGGATGATTTCGGTAAGCTGTTGATAAATAACAGATTAAAAGATATCAACAGTGTTTGGACCCAGCAGGCTCTGGTTGACATGAAAACCCTGCCCAGTTCATCCACAACACAACCGCTCGGTTTGCTTGTGGGTAATTTGGTGGATGCTGATCTGTCCACAGCCCCTGAGCCCCTGTGGATAGATAAAACCCTGCCGCTCTGTACTGCACTGTCAGGGAATGGCGGTTGGAGCATCGGGTGGCGCTGGCACCCGAGCCAGCAATTCGACCCGCAGCGCATGCAGGCATTTCTCGCCGCTTGGCCTTGGCGGCGCGCCAAGGGTGTTATCCACACCCAGCATGGCTGGCAATCGTTCAATGGGCTGGAAGGCCAAGTGCCGCAGTGGCAGCCCAGCGAATGGCGCAAAGATACGCGCATCGAGTTAATCTTTGAGCAGGCTCAGCCAGCACCACCTCTGCAGGTGGCGCTGGCGCAATGCTTGATCACATAAACGCGGCGCGCCTCAGTTGTGCCAGCGGTTATGCTCCTGGCGCCATTGCTGCATCTGAATCACATTGTCGGCCCGTGGCGGTGTCTTGATCTCGAACGGGTAGGGCGCCAGCTCAATCTGTGCGCTGTGGGCACCGAACTGGGTCACGCTGCCGGGGTGGCGCTGCTCGCCGGTGACGGTGAACTCGAAGGCATAGACCCGCGCCAGGCGTTTCCTGCCTTTGGCATCACGGATGAACGCGATGCGTTTGAGCGCAACGGCGTCATCCAGCAGTTCCAGATCGAGTTTGGCGCAATGCTGTTTGACCCGCTCCAGGGCCTTCTCGCGCAGCCCGTGGTTATGCCATAACCAAGCGCCTGCCGTGGCCAACAGCATCAGGACGAAGAGATTCTCCAGGGTCAACATTTACGTATGCTCCAAACAGGTCGAACCAGCTTAACTGCGCCACTGGCCTGTCGTACAGGTGGCGATCGAGTTCATACTGCGCGCCGCACAAACCTTGAAACAGCTTTGGAATCCGCTCCCATGAAACGTACTCCGCACCTGCTCGCCATCCAATCCCACGTGGTGTTCGGCCACGCCGGCAACAGCGCTGCGGTGTTTCCCATGCAGCGAGTTGGAGTCAACGTCTGGCCTCTTAATACAGTACAGTTTTCCAACCACACACAGTATGGCCAGTGGGCGGGGGAAGTGCTTGCTCCAGCGCAAATTCCTGCGTTGGTGGAAGGGATTTCCAATATTGGCGAGCTGGGCCACTGTGATGCGGTGCTGTCCGGGTACCTGGGCAGTGCCGCCCAGGGCCGGGCGATCCTCGCGGGTGTGCAGCGGATCAAAGCGGTGAACGCCAAGGCTTTGTATCTGTGCGACCCTGTCATGGGCCATGCCGAGAAGGGTTGCATCGTGCCGCAGGAGGTCAGTGATTTTCTGCTCGATGAGGCCGTGGCCAGCGCGGATATCCTCTGCCCCAATCAACTGGAACTCGACAGTTTTTGCGGGCGCCGTGCGCAATCGCTCGAAGACTGCGTGAGCATGGCGCGCAGCCTGCTGGCGCGCGGCCCGCAGGTCGTGTTGGTCAAGCACCTGGCGTATCCGGGGCGCCCTCAAGACATGTTCGAAATGTTGCTGGTTACCCGCGAAGAAAGCTGGCACCTTGGCCGTCCGCTGCTGGCTTTCCCACGGCAACCAGTAGGTGTGGGCGACCTGACCTCGGGCTTGTTCCTGGCTCGGGTTCTGCTGGGAGACAGCTGGCGACAAGCGTTCGAGTACACCGCAGCGGCGGTGCATGAGGTGCTGCTGGAAACCCAGGCCTGCACCAACTACGAATTGCAACTGGTGCGGGCCCAGGATCGTATCGCCCACCCGCGCGTACGGTTCGAGGCGCAGCGCCTGGCGGTCTAGATCGAATCGGTTTTCAGGTTCTGGTAGCGTTTTTCCAGTTCCTGACGGATCTGCCGGCGTTGCTGGCCTTGCAGGAAGCGGCGTTTCTCTTCGCTGGACTGCGGCTGGCGCGCAGGGACCGGCACCGGGCGACGGTTGTCATCTACTGCAACCATGGTGAAGAAGCAGCTATTGGAGTGGCGTACCGAGCGCTCGCGGATGTTCTCCGTGATTACTTTGATGCCCACTTCCATCGAGGTATTGCCGGTGTAGTTGACTGAGGCCAGGAAGGTCACCAGTTCGCCGACGTGCACCGGCTCGCGGAAGATCACCTGGTCAACCGACAAGGTCACCACATAGCTGCCGGCATAGCGGCTGGCGCAGGCGTAGGCCACTTCGTCGAGGTATTTGAGCAAGGTGCCGCCGTGTACGTTGCCAGAAAAGTTGGCCATGTCCGGGGTCATCAGGACGGTCATGCTCAGCTGGGCGTTTCCAGGTTCCATAGTGTGCTCACGGTGAAATTGCGCTGAATCGGGGCGGGTATCTGCTGACACTTCTGTTTCCCCCTTTCTGAAGGTTTGCCTTCCTTTTACGGGACGTTGCCCGATGTGGCGTCGTCACGCCTGCGTTGCCATTTGGGGCGGCTGATCAGCCGATCTGTTTCTGCATATTGCACCGGCAATTTGTGACGGGGTGCGATGTTACCCTGAGTACGCCCATGCAACATGGGCTTTCCTGCATTCAATACAGTATGTACTTGCTTCTTGCTTGGCTCGGCCTTGGCAGAGGAGCGGTCTGCCCCGGCATTGAGCAACGTCGAAAAGGAGTATCGCGCCATGCATGCCATCAGCTTCATCCAGGACCTGGCAGTAATAATGCTGGTCGCAGGTGTCGTGACGATTCTTTTTCATCGGTTAAAACAGCCCGTGGTGCTGGGCTACATCGTCGCAGGCTTCATCATCGGGCCGCACACCCCGCCCTTTGGGCTGATCCATGACGAAGACACGATCAAGACCCTGGCCGAGCTTGGGGTGATTTTCCTGATGTTCTGTCTTGGCCTGGAATTCAGCCTGCGCAAGCTGTTCAAGGTCGGTGCCACGGCGTTCATCGCGGCGTTCCTGGAAATCGTGCTGATGATCTGGATCGGTTTCGAGATCGGCCGGTGGTTTGGTTGGAGTACCATGGACTCGCTGTTCCTCGGTGCCATCCTGGCGATTTCCTCGACGACCATCATCGTCAAGGCGCTCAACGACTTGAAGATGAAGAACGAGCGCTTCGCCCAGTTGATCTTCGGGGTGTTGATCGTCGAAGACATTCTCGGCATTGGCATCATCGCCTTGCTTTCAGGCATCGCCGTAAGTGGTTCGGTGAGCTCCGGCGAGGTGTTCTCGACCGTCGGCAAGTTGTCGCTATTCATGATCGTGGCGCTGGTCATCGGCATTCTGCTGGTGCCGCGGCTGCTGGCCTATGTGGCCAAATTCGAAAGCAACGAGATGTTGTTGATCACAGTGCTGGGCCTGTGTTTCGGCTTCTGCTTGCTGGTGGTGAAGCTCGAGTACAGCATGGTACTGGGAGCCTTCCTGATCGGTGCGATCATGGCTGAATCGCGCCAGTTGCTGAAGATCGAGCGGCTGATCGAGCCGGTACGGGACTTGTTCAGTGCAATTTTCTTCGTTGCCATCGGCCTGATGATCGACCCCCAGGTGCTGGTCGATTACGCCTGGCCTATCGTGGTCATCACTCTGGCTGTGGTACTGGGCAAAATGCTGTCGTGCGGCATGGGCGCCTTCATAGCCGGTAACGATGGGCGGACCTCGCTGCGCGTAGGTATGGGCCTTTCGCAGATCGGCGAATTTTCGTTCATCATCGCGGCGCTTGGGATGACGCTGCAGGTCACCAGTGACTTTCTCTACCCTGTGGCAGTGGCGGTGTCTGCCATTACCACGCTGCTGACGCCTTACCTGATTCGCGCTGCCGACCCGCTTTCGCACAAGCTGGGTCATATGGTGCCAGGGCGTCTGGCACGGGTCTTATCGCTTTATGGAGAATGGTTGCGCAGTATTCAGCCGCAAGGCGAAGGCGCCATGCTGGCGGCCATGATTCGGCGTATCTTGTTGCAGGTAGGTGTCAACCTTGCGCTGGTGATCGCAATCTTCTTCAGCGGCGGTTATTTCGCTGCGCGCATTGGCGCCTGGCTCAGCGAGTGGGTGACGGATGTCAGCCAGCAGAAGGCGCTGATCTGGGGCGCAGCATTGCTGCTGTCACTGCCGTTTCTGATTGCGGCTTATCGCAAGCTCAAAGCCCTGTCCATGCTGCTGGCCGAGATGGGGGTCAAGCCGGAAATGGCCGGGCGGCATACCCAGCGTGTGCGCCGGGTGGTGGCCGAGGTGATTCCGCTGCTCTCGCTGCTGGTGATCTTCCTGCTGCTGTCGGCCTTGTCGGCGAGCATCCTGCCGACCAGCGAGCTGTTGCTGGTGATTGCAGTGGTAGCAGCGGTGGTGGTGGCACTGCTGTGGCGCTGGTTCATCCGCGTGCATTCACGCATGCAGATTGCCTTGCTGGAAACGCTGGAGAACAGTCGCGACCACTCTCACTGACAGCGCCACAACGGGGCGTCAGCTCTCCAGCCAGACGTCCCGTGCCCAGTGCCACACCGATTCCCAGCTTTCTTCAGTGATGGCTTCTTCATCGCCATCCCAGAGCACCACGGTGCCGTCTTCCTCGACGCAGTAATAGCTATCGCCGTCCTGGCACAGGGGGATAAGGTCGCGCGGTACGCCCGCTTCCCAGGCGTTGGCGGCCACATCAGGCAAGAAGGTGTGGGACTGCGGGTCGGTGCAGGTCACAGGCTCCAGGGAGCCATAAACCACATCGCTGACCGTCAGCAGAAACTCTTTGAAAACGAACGGAATGTTGATGAACAGCTGTTCTTCGATTTCGACCAGTTGATCCTCATCGGGAAGCTCCAGTGGCACTGGCACGGGTTCATTGGCTTCACGGAGTTGTTCGATCACTTCTTCCACGGTTACATCCTCTGACCTTGATGACAACGCTGCGGGTTATACCCTAGTAGCCCGCTCTGGCAAAAGCAAAACCCCGGGCAAGCCCGGGGTTTTTTGTGCAACGTGAGTCGGTTAACCGTTTTGGCGGATACCGGCCACCAGCCAAGGCTGGTTCTCGCCCTGGGCGCGCACCATGTGCCAGCTTTCGCTGAAAGCTTCGCCCTGGTCGAAGCGCGAAGTCTTCGACACGCCACGGAAGGTAAGGGTGGCGTCGGTGCGGTCGGCACGATCGTCGACGCCGTCGAGTTGCACGTCAAGGTCATCGATGTAGGTGGACTGGAAGCCGTCACCCAGGTCAGCACGCTCGCGCTTGAGGAACTCGAGCATCTGCGGTGTGACGAACTCTGCGATCTTGTCCATTTCATTGGCATCCCAGTGCTGCTGCAGCGACTGGAAGTGGCTGCGGGCTGCGGCAAGGAAGCTTTGCTCGTTGAACCAGGCCGGGGCATTGATCACCGGCGCGGCTGTGGCAGCAGGCGCTGCCGAACCGCCGAAGATCGAAGGCTGAGCAGGCTGGCCATGGGCTTCACGCTGGAGCGGCGCGTGACCTGGCGCAGCCATTTGCGGCTGCTGCTGGCGACGCCGTGCTGCAATGAAGCGGAACACCAGGAAGGCGATCAGACCGATGATCAGGAAGTCCATGATCTGCATGCCCTGGAAGCCGTCACCCATGAACATGGAAGCCAGCAGGCCACCGGCGGCGAGGCCGGCCAGTGGGCCCAGCCAGCGCGAAGCACCGCTGGTGGCGGCCGGTGCGCGGCCAGGCGCAGTCGGTGCGGCTGCAGGCGTGGTTGGCGTAGCCTGGCGGGTCTGGTGGATAGGCGCGGAGCCCGAACTCTTGCCGCCGCCGAAACGCTTGGCGTTGGCGTCCAGGCTCAGCGTCAGGCCGACGCAGAGCGCCAGTGCGATGCTAAGAAAACGTTGCATAAATGGGATTTCCCCTGTTGTGGATTGCACGCGCGTCATGGTGCACAGGTTCCCGTGCACATGACCAGCGACAAGATGTTTCCAGCTTTTGCCTGAATGTTTCGACGCCTTAAATGGCCTCGAGTTTGGCGTACCCAAGCATGAGCCATTTACTGCCTTCTGCAAAATTCACCTGCACCCGCGCCTGGGCGCCGGAGCCCTCGAAATTGAGGATGATGCCTTCGCCAAACACTGCATGCTGCACGCGCTGGCCGAGGTTGAACGTGGTTTGCGGAATATTGGCATTGGCGAACAGGTTGCTGCTCGTGGCAGTTAAACCACCAAACGGGCGGCTGACACTATTGGAAAGGCGAACTTCCTGAACCAACCCGCTGGGAATTTCGCGTACGAAACGAGACACCTTGTTGTAGGTCTCGCTGCCATAAAGACGGCGGGTTTCGGCGTAGGTCATGATCAGCTGGCGCATGGCGCGGGTGATCCCGACATAGGCCAGGCGACGCTCCTCTTCCAGGCGGCCGGGCTCTTCCAGGCTCATCTTGTGCGGGAACAGGCCTTCCTCCATGCCCACCAGGAACACATAGGGGAACTCCAGGCCTTTGGCGCTGTGCAGGGTCATCAGCTGGATGCTGTCTTCGTGCTCGTCGGCCTGGGCATCGCCAGCCTCCAGCGAGGCGTGGCCAAGGAAGGCCGAAAGCGGCGACAGGTCCGCATCGTCTTCGCTGGTTTCGAAGTTGCGCGCCGCGCTGACCAGTTCTTCAAGGTTTTCTACCCGTGCCTGGCCCTTCTCACCTTTTTCTTCCTGGTGATAGATGATCAGCCCCGACTGCTCGATGGCGGTTTGGGTCATGGTGTGCAGGGGCATTTCGGCCACTTTGCTGGCCAGGCCCTCGATCAACTCGATGAACGCGCCAAGCGCGGAAGCGGCGCGGCCTTTGAGCGCTTTGGCAGATACCAGCTGGCACATCGCTTCCCACATGGACAGCTGGCTGTGGCGGGCGTGCTCGCGAATGGCTTCGACAGTCTTTTCGCCGATGCCCCGTGGCGGCACGTTGATGACCCGTTCGAGTGCGGCATCGTTGCCGCGGCCTTCGATCAGACGCAAGTAAGCCATGGCGTTCTTGATTTCGGCGCGTTCGAAGAAGCGCTGGCCGCCATAGATGCGATAGGGAATGCGCTCGCGCAGCAGAGCCTCCTCCAGCACCCGTGATTGGGCGTTGGAACGATACAGAATGGCGATGTCGTTGCGTGCGCTGCCTTGTTTGATCAGGCTTTCGATGGTTTCCACTACATAGCGGGCTTCATCGTGCTCGTTATAGGCCGCGTACAGCGTCAGTGGCTCGCCTTCGCCCATATCGGTCCACAGTTCCTTGCCCAGGCGCCCGCTATTGTTGGCGATCAAAGCGTTCGCAGCCTTGAGTATGCCCCCGGTGGAGCGATAGTTCTGCTCCAAGCGAATCGTTTCGGCGTCTGGGAAATCGGCGGTGTACTGGTGAATGTTTTCGATCTTGGCACCGCGCCAGCCATAAATGGACTGGTCGTCGTCGCCTACGGCCATCAGGCTGCCGCCGTCTTTGCCTGCCAACAGGCGCAGCCAGGCGTACTGCACGGCGTTGGTGTCCTGGAACTCGTCTACCAGCAGGTGGCGGAAGCGCCGTTGATAGTGTTCCAGCAGGCCGGGGTGGTCGCGCCACAGATCCAGGGCGCGCAGTAGCAATTCGGAAAAGTCGATGACCCCGGCGCGCTCGCATGCTTGTTCATAGGCACTGTAGACATCGCGCATGGTCTGCAGGAAAAGATCGCCCCCGGGCTGGATATGTTGCGGGCGCAGGCCCTCGTCCTTCTGCCCGTTGATGAACCACTGGGCCTGACGCGCCGGCCACTTCTGCTCGTCCAGGCCCAATTCGCGCATGACCCGCTTGACCAGCCGCTGCTGGTCGTCGCTGTCGAGAATCTGGAAATTCTGCACCAGGCGCGCCTCTTGCCAGTGCGCCCGCAGCAGGCGGTGGGCCAGACCGTGGAAGGTACCTACCCACATGCCGGCCGGGTTGATGCCCAGCAATTGCTCGATTCGCTGGCGCATTTCGGCAGCAGCCTTGTTGGTGAAGGTCACCGACAGAATCGAGTGCGGCGAGGCCTGCTCGACCTGGATCAACCAGGCGATACGGTGCACCAGCACGCGGGTTTTACCGGAGCCGGCGCCAGCAAGCACCAGCTGACGCCCAAGCGAGGCCGCGACGGCCTGGCGTTGGGCATCGTTCAGGGAATTCAGCAGGAGGGAGAGGTCGTCTGTTTGCATCTGGCCATTCTAGGGGCAGGCCGAGCAACGGGCAAACGCATACTGTATGAATATTCACCTGTGCCCCGGGTGCTCATCGGCTTTAGGCGCAGCTCGCCAGTGCAGGTATGTGGGGCCTGGCTGGACTGCTGGGGGTGAAACCCGTCGGGAGCAGTTTGGCCAGCTCGGACGTTTGTGTAAGATCCCTGCTCGTTTACTGCCAACCATAATAAGAACACTACAAGAATTCAGGATATGACCCACGACTGCACGGCGATCGGAGTATCGCCTGGGATGGCCAGGAAGGTCCGCAGGCAGTTTGCCACTCAACTTTCCGTCGAGCGGACGCGGCTGCTGTACCAAGGCTCTTTGTTGCCGACATTGTTCATGCTGCTCAACGGCCTGCTGTGCGCTTGGCTGTTGTGGACCCCTGGGCGCTATCTGATGGTGGCCGTTTGCCTGGCCTGGCTGCTGGCGCTGGTTGCGCTCAGGGTGATCCAGGTGGCGGCGTTCGACTCGGCCGACCCGCAGCGTCAGGCCGAGCCGGTCTGGCGGCGCATGTTCCTGGTCGGTTCGGCATTCAGCGGCATGACCTTGGCCTGCGCGGCGATCGCTTTGGTGCCGCAGCACAACTTCGAGCAGCAGGCCTGGGCATTCGGCTTGCTGGCGATGGCCAGCCTGAGTGCAAGCATCGCTTATGCTGTCAGCCTGCCGGCTTTTCTCAGTTTTGCGTTGCCCTGTCTGCTGCCGCCGATCCTCTTCCTGTTCTTTTTCGACGCAGGGCAGCGTGGGTGGGGCTGGTTCTGCCTGATCCTGCTAGCCACGCTGCTGGTGGTGGCCTGGCAGGTCAATCGGCTGCTCGACCGCAGTTTGCTGCGGCGGTTTCAGAACCAGTCACTGAACCAGGACTTGCAACGGATTTCTGCACAGAAGGTGCTTGAGGAACAGCAGCGCCTTGCCTCCACGGTTTTCGAGGCATGCAATGAGGGGGTGGTGATTCTGAGCGCTGATTTTGTGGTGCTTGCGGTGAACCAGGCGTACTGCCAGATGACTGGATATCTACGTTGCGAATCGCTTGCCAGTGCGCTGTTCGAGCTGCCCTGCCACAGCGATGCCCGGCGGCACAGCCAGGCCATTGGGGTAGCGCTGCGCCAGCAAGGTGGGTGGCAGGGCGAACTGGTCGAAGCCCGCAAGCATGGCCAGCTTTATCCGCAGTGGCTACAACTGACAGCTGTGCGCAACTCCAGCGGCCAGCTGAGCCAAGTAGTCGGCTTCTTCACCGACCTGTCGGCGCGTCGAGCCTTCGAAGAGCGCTTGCGTTACCTGGCCCATTACGACGAGCTCACCGGGCTAGCCAACCGATCACTGTTCCGTTTGCGTCTGCTGGACGCCGCACGGCGCGTACGCAGCAATGGCCGCAGCCTGGCCTTGCTGCACATAGACTTGGACCGTTTCAAACTGCTTAACGAAAGCCTTGGCCATGAACTGGCCGACCAGCTGATTCAAAAGGTTGCTCGGCGCATTGTCAGTACCTTGCCCGAGGCCGATACCGTGGCGCGCCTTTCTGGCGATGAGTTCGCCGTGCTCTTCGATGGCTACAGCAACCTGTCGAGCCTGGTACGGGTCACCACCCGCTTGTTGAACAAGTTGCGCAAGCCACAGCGGCTAGATGGCCACGAGGTGGTGATAAGTGCATCGGTAGGTATCAGTGTACTGGCTGATGCCACGCTCGATGCCGAAGCCATGATTGGCCAGGCAGACATGGCCAAACAGCATGCCAAGCACTTGGGCGGCGACAATTTCCAGTTCTATACCGAAAGCCTGCGAGCCAGCACGCTTGAGCGCTTGCAGTTGGAAAACCAGCTGCGCAAGGCTATCGAAGAACAGCAGCTGATGGTGTATTACCAACCCAAGCTGTGCGTGCTTAGCGGGCACGTCAATGCCGCCGAGGCACTGGTGCGCTGGCAGCATCCTGAGCGGGGGATGGTGCCTCCAGGGGAGTTCATCGGCTTGGCCGAGGAAACTGGGCTGATTGCCCCGATCGGCGAATTCGTGCTGCGCCAGGCCTGCAAGCAAGCCCGCCAATGGCAACGGCAGGGCTTGGAAGTGCGGGTTTCTGTCAACCTTTCGGTCTACCAGCTGCGCCAGGGCAAACTGGTCAGCCTGGTGCGCCAAATGCTCGAAGACACCGGGCTGGCGCCGAATTTGCTGGAGTTGGAGCTCACCGAAAGCCAGTTGCTCGACAGCGTCGAGCACATCATTTCGACCTTCCAGCAGTTACATGCCCTTGGGGTGAAACTGGCCATCGACGACTTTGGCACGGGCTATTCGTCACTGAGTTACCTCAAACGCCTGCCGGTGGATTACTTGAAGATCGACCAGGCCTTCATCCGCGGCCTTCACCAAGGCAGCCAAGATGCCGCCATTACCCAGGCGATCATCACGTTGTCCAAGAGCCTGGGCATGAAGGTGGTCGCCGAAGGGGTGGAAACGGCGGAGCAACTGGCGTTTCTTCGAGAGCATGGGTGTGACGAGGTGCAGGGCTACCTGATCAGCAGGCCAATCCCGGAGCAAGAGTTTCGCCAGATGCTGGCCCGGCCATGGGGCAATGAGGGCGGTTAGCCGTGCCAGTGTCTGCCGTGCCTGGCCATCAGGCTGCTGGCTTGTTCCGGGCCGTTGCTGCCGGCAGCGTAGTGGCGGGGCGCCTGGAAATGTTCTTCCCAACCTCTGATGATCGGATCGATCCAGGCCCAGGCGGCCTCAACCTCGTCGCGTCGCATGAACAGCGTCGAATCGCCTTCCAGGATATCCAGCAGCAGGCGCTCGTAGGCGTCCCAGCGACGGGTCTGGCCGAACACCTGTGCCAGGTTCAGGTCCAGGTCTACAGGCTCCAGGCGCATACCCTTGCCGGGGCTTTTGGTCATCATGCGCAAGCTGATGCGTTCCTCTGGCTGCAACTGGATCAGTAACTGGTTGACTTGGCCACCGCTGAACAACTCGTGAGGCACCGGTTTGAACTGGATGACGATTTGCGAAGAGCGCCGTGCCATACGCTTGCCAGTGCGCAGGTAGAAGGGCACGCCGGCCCAGCGCCAGTTGTCGATATGCGCGTGCACCGCAACGAAGGTTTCGGTATCGGTGTCGTTGTCGACGTCCTTTTCGAAGTAGTACGCAGGTACTTCCTGGCCACCGATGTAACCGGCACCGTACTGGCCACGCACGGTTTTGTCCTGTACGTCCTGGCCGGTGATGGGTTTGAGTGCCCTGAGTATTTTCACTTTTTCGTCGCGTACCGCTTCTGCCTCGAATTGCGCCGGTGGTTCCATGGCCACAAGGCACAGCAGCTGTAGCAGGTGATTCTGCAGCATGTCGCGGGTCGCCCCGGCGCGGTCGTAGTAGCCGCCACGGTTCTCCACGCCGAGGGTTTCACAGACGCTGATCTGCACATGGTCGACCCGGCCGTTGCACCACACCGGCTCCAGCAGGGCATTGGCAAAGCGCAGGGCCATTAGGTTCTGCACAGTTTCCTTGCCCAGGTAGTGGTCGATGCGAAATACCTGCGATTCATCGAATACGGCACCGATCGCCTCATTGATGGCGGTAGCCGATGCCTGTGAATGACCGATTGGCTTCTCCAGCACGATGCGCGCTTCGCTGTCGGCCAGGCCTGCGACACGCAGGTGGTTGGCGATAGGTACGAACAAATTGGGCGCAGTCGCCAGGTAGAAGATGCGGGTCAGCCCACCAGGCTCGCCGAGGTAGCGGGCCAGCCGGCCGAAGTCTGCGCTTTGCGTGGCATCCATGGGGAAGTAGTCCAGCCGTGCGCAAAAGCGTCGCCACACTTCCTCGTCGAAGTCGTTGCGAGCAATTTGCGCGCGGCAATGGCGCTCTGCAAGCTTGAGGTATTCGTTGCGGCTGAGGTGGCGGCGGGCCAGTGCGATGATGCGCACGGCGTTGTTCAGACGGGCTTCGCGATACAGGTGATAAAGCGCCGGTAACAGTTTGTGCAGGGCCAGGTCACCCGTGCCGCCGAACACCAGAATGTCGCAAGGAATAGTCAAACCACCACTCTCCACGTTCGTTTAACTGGGCGGGTTGGCGTCCATGTAGTATAACTACAAGAAAGCTACATCCCGGCCAGCCGATCATAACCGAGTCCAGCCCGTGAATCTGTTGCAACATATCGCCCAATCGCGCCACCTGCTGCGCAAATCGGAACTCAAAGTGGCCGACCACGTGCTGCTCGACCCGGCAGCCGTGATGCATAGCTCCATGGCCGACCTGGCGCACAGCGTGGGCATCAGCGAACCGACCATCGTGCGCTTCTGCCGGGCGATCGGCTGTTCCGGGTTTCAGGACCTTAAGCTCAAACTGGCGCAAAGCCTGGCGGCCGGTGCCAGTTTCGGTCAGTTCGCGATCCACGAAGACGACTCGGTCGCCGACTACAGCCTGAAGATTTTCGACACCACCCTGCACACCCTGATGGAAGTGCGCGAGCACCTCGATCCGCAGGCCCTGCAACAGGCCGTCAGTGCCATGGCTCAGGCGCAGCGGGTCGAATTCTACGGCTTTGGTGCATCCGGTGCGGTGGCCGCCGACGCCCAGCACAAATTCTTCCGCCTGCTGCTCAGCGCCGCGGCCTACTCTGACCCGCACATGCAGGCGATGTCGGCGGTGACATTGAAGCCTGGGGATGTTGCGGTGTGCATTTCCCAATCAGGGCGGTCGAAAGACTTGCTGATCACTGCCAACCTGGTGCGTGAGAGTGGAGCCAACCTGATTACCCTGTGCCCAAGTGCGACACCTCTGGCGGAATTGTCTACGGTCAACCTGGCGATCGATGTGCATGAAGACACCGAGATCTACACCCCACTCACTTCACGCATCGCGCACTTGGTGGTGATCGACGTATTAGCCATGGGTGTGGCCATGGCCCGTGGGCCGAGCCTGGTCAACCACCTCAAGAGCGTCAAGCGCAGCTTGCGCAGCCTGCGGTTGTCGCCCAAGTCGATCAAGGCTACCGAGGACTGATGGCGGATCGTGCTGGCGACTTTACCGGTGAATCCGCGAAGTAATCGGCAAAGATTCACCGTTTTGTCACCTTTCCAAAACCTAAACGTAAACACTCCCGGCCAGTCTGAAACTCCCGCATTCAAACTGGGAGACAGGCTATGGCTCGTGACTTCGACGGTTCCTACCAACCCAGCGCCAAGGCTCGCAAGCAGCAAGAGAAGGACCAGCGCCGCATGGAGTTCCGCCGCGCGATCGAAAGTTACTGCGACCAGCGCCAATTGTTGCGCGAACTAACTGATTACCCCGATCTGCAAGCGCTCACGGTGTGGCAGGGATCGTCGGCAACTTCCCAGAAAATCGTTCAACAAGCGCGCTGATCAATGCTCGTTCGCTACGGATGAACGCGTGAAATGCCAACGCCACTGGTGACTGTCGTTTGGCCTTGGCCTGGACTACGCACCAGCTGCGGTACAACGGCAATTCCTCGACAGGCAACTCCGTCAGCACACCCGTGGCTAATTCCATGTTCACCGCATGGCGCGTTAGCAAAGCGATACCCAAGCCTGCGATTACGCATTCACGTTGGGCGTCGGCCGAGGCGACTTCCAGGGTTTGGCTGAAATGCACGCGTTTATCCTTGAAGTACTCCTCGCAGGCTTTGCGTGTGCCCGAGCCTTGCTCCCTGACGAGCAGTGTGTGAGGTTCCAAGTCCTGTAAGCGCAACTGCTCCAGCTTGCACAGCGGGTGCTGCGGCGGCGCCACTGCGACGATAGGGTTGTTGAGAAACGGCAGAAACTCCAAGCCCATGTCTTGGGGCACCATCGACATGATGATCAGGTCATCCCGGTTATCGGAAAGCCGGCGAATCGCCTGCGCTCGGTTGACCACGGTGAGGGTCAGGTTGACCTCCGGGTGCCGCTGTTTGAAGGCGGCAAACAGGTGAGGCACGAAGTATTTGGCACTGGACTCGATGGCCAGTTTCAGTTGCCCTTGCAACGAGCCCTGCATATCGGACAGCTGCATATCGAGGCTTTCCAGGCGCCCGAATATGTCACGGCTAGCGCGTTGCAGCGCTTCGGCAGCGTCGGTCAGGTAGAGCTTCTTGCCCACGTACTCGAACAGCGGCTGGCCAATCAGCTCCTCCAACTGGCGTATTTGTAGACTCACCGCCGGTTGCGTCAGTGCCATCTCTTCTGCCGCGCGGCTGTATGAGCGCAGATCGCAGACCTCATTGAAAATCTGCAACTGGCGTAATGTCATACGCATCAAGGACTTACGCATTCTTATAGTCTCATTGGCAATACCCTGTTACCAGACTATAAGCTTTTGCTAATACAGCCCCTAACAAATATTGATTTTTGTTTATCGTCCGTCGGCGCTAGGGTGAATATGCGACTGGCCAGCTAGCTCTGGTCACGCGCCGACCGGTAAAACCGGGTCGTCTGTTCCAACGGCTTTGGGAAGACTCCAGTGATAAAAAAAATCCTGATCGCCAACCGGGGTGAAATCGCAGTTCGCATCGTGCGAGCCTGCGCCGAGATGGGTATTCGCTCTGTCGCGATCTATTCCGACGCCGACCGTCATGCCCTGCACGTCAAGCGTGCCGACGAGGCTCACAGTATTGGCGCAGAGCCTTTGGCGGGTTATCTGAACCCACGCAAACTGGTCAATTTGGCGGTGGAAACCGGCTGTGATGCCCTTCACCCAGGCTACGGGTTCTTATCGGAAAACGCCGAACTGGCGGAGATCTGCGCCGAACGCGGGATCAAATTCATCGGCCCGGCAGCGGATGTCATTCGCCGCATGGGCGATAAGACCGAAGCGCGCCGCACCATGATCCAGGCCGGTGTGCCGGTGACCCCTGGCACCGAAGGCAACGTGGCCGATATTCACGAAGCGCTGAGCGAAGGTGACCGCATCGGCTACCCGGTGATGCTCAAGGCTACCTCCGGCGGCGGCGGGCGCGGTATTCGCCGTTGCAACAGCCGAGAAGAGCTTGAGCAGAACTTCCCAAGGGTCATTTCCGAGGCGACCAAGGCCTTTGGTTCGGCCGAAGTGTTCCTGGAGAAGTGCATCGTCAACCCCAAGCACATCGAGGCGCAGATCCTCGGTGACAGCTTTGGCAACGTCGTGCACCTGTTCGAGCGCGACTGCTCTATCCAGCGCCGTAACCAGAAGCTCATCGAAATTGCCCCAAGCCCCCAGCTCACCCCAGAGCAGCGCGCCTACATCGGTGACCTGGCGGTGCGTGCGGCCAAGGCGGTGGATTACGAGAACGCCGGTACCGTGGAGTTTCTGCTCGCCGATGGCGAGGTTTACTTCATGGAGATGAACACTCGGGTGCAGGTGGAGCACACCATCACCGAAGAAATCACCGGGATCGACATCGTCCGTGAGCAGATTCGCATTGCCTCGGGCCTGCCGCTGTCGGTGAAACAGGAAGATATCCAGCACCGCGGTTATGCGTTGCAGTTTCGCATCAACGCCGAAGACCCGAAGAACAACTTCCTGCCCAGCTTCGGCAAGATCACCCGCTACTACGCCCCAGGCGGCCCGGGTGTGCGTACCGATACGGCGATCTACACCGGCTACACCATCCCGCCCTTCTATGACTCCATGTGCCTGAAGCTGGTGGTCTGGGCATTGACCTGGGAAGAAGCCATGGACCGCGGCCTGCGGGCCCTGGACGACATGCGTGTGCAAGGGGTCAAGACCACTGCCGCGTACTACCAGGAAATCCTGCGCAATCCAGAATTCCGTAGCGGCCAGTTCAATACCAGCTTCGTCGAAAGCCATCCGGAACTGACCAACTACTCGATCAAGCGCAAACCCGAAGAGCTGGCTCTGGCCATCGCCGCCGCCATCGCCGCCCACGCAGGCCTGTGAGGAATCCCATAATGTCCAAGAAAATTCACGTAACCGACACGATCCTGCGCGATGCTCACCAGTCCCTGCTGGCTACCCGCATGCGTACCGAAGACATGCTGCCGATCTGCGACAAGCTCGACAAGGTCGGTTACTGGTCGCTGGAAGTCTGGGGTGGTGCTACCTTCGACGCCTGCTTGCGCTTTTTGAAAGAAGACCCTTGGGAGCGCCTGCGCAAGCTGCGTGCTGCCCTGCCCAACACCCGTCTGCAGATGCTGCTGCGTGGCCAGAACCTTCTGGGCTACCGCCACTACAGCGACGACGTGGTCAAGGCGTTCGTGGCCAAGGCGGCAGTCAACGGCATCGACGTGTTCCGTATCTTCGATGCCATGAACGACGTGCGTAACCTGCGTGTTGCCATCGAGGCTGTGAAGGCCGCCGGCAAACACGCCCAGGGCACCATCGCCTACACCGTCAGCCCTGTGCACACCATCGACGCATTCGTCGCCCAGGCCAAGCAGATGGAAGCCATGGGTTGCGACTCGGTCGCGATCAAGGACATGGCTGGCCTGCTGACCCCGTTCGCTACCGGCGAGCTGGTGCGGGCGCTCAAGGCTGAACAGTCGCTGCCGGTGTTCATTCACTCCCATGACACTGCCGGCCTGGCTGCCATGTGCCAGCTCAAGGCAGTGGAAAACGGTGCCGACCATATCGATACCGCGATCTCGAGCTTCGCCTGGGGCACGAGCCACCCAGGTACCGAATCGATGGTCGCCGCGCTCAAAGGCAGCGAATTCGACACCGGCCTGGACCTGGAGCTTTTGCAGGAAATCGGCCTGTACTTCTACGCTGTGCGCAAGAAATACCACCAGTTCGAGAGCGAGTTCACCGCCGTGGATACCCGCGTGCAGGTGAACCAGGTACCAGGTGGGATGATTTCCAACCTGGCCAACCAGCTCAAGGAGCAAGGCGCGCTCAGCCGCATGAACGAGGTGTTGGCAGAGATCCCGCGCGTGCGTGAGGACCTTGGCTTCCCACCTCTGGTAACGCCGACCTCGCAGATCGTTGGTACTCAGGCGTTCTTCAACGTCCTGGCGGGTGAGCGTTACAAGACCATCACCAACGAGGTGAAGCTCTACCTGCAAGGCGGCTATGGCAAGGCCCCCGGCGTGGTCAATGAGCAACTGCGCCGCCAGGCGATCGGCAGCGAAGACGTGATCGACTTGCGCCCGGCCGACCTGCTCAAGCCTGAGATGGCCAAGCTGCGCAGCGATATCGGCGCCTTGGCCAGCTGCGAGGAAGATGTGCTGACTTTCGCCATGTTCCCGGACATTGGCCGTAAGTTCCTCGAGGAGCGCGAAGCGGGCACCCTCACTCCCGAAGCCTTGTTGCCGATCCCCGAGGCCGGTGCCGTGGCTTCTCCTGCAGGTGAAGGCGTACCCACCGAGTTCGTCATCGACGTGCACGGCGAAACCTACCGCGTGGATATTACCGGTGTAGGGGTTAAGGCCGAGGGCAAGCGGCACTTTTACCTGTCGATCGACGGCATGCCCGAAGAAGTTGTCTTCGAGCCGCTCAACGAGTTCGTCGGTGGCGGTGGCAGTAAGCGCAAGCAGGCCAGCGCTCCTGGCCACGTCAGTACCACCATGCCAGGCAACATCGTCGATGTACTGGTCAAGGAAGGCGATGTGGTCAAGGCCGGCCAGGCGGTGCTGATTACCGAGGCGATGAAGATGGAAACCGAAGTGCAGGCGGCCATCGCTGGCAAGGTCGTGGCCATCCATGTTGCTAAAGGCGACCGCGTGACGCCCGGCGAGATCCTGATCGAGATCGAAGGCTGAGATAAGCCTTTATCTACAAATGGTTAACCTCTGGGGAGCGGATGCTCCCCTTTTTTTGCCTGGCATCAGGTATGTGGCGCCTGTAAGACCGAGCGCAGCTCACGATGCGCCGCGCGGGCGGCGCTCGATCTCAAAGGCGCCGCCGCCCTAGTGCCAGTCCCTCATGTACAGAAGATCACCCCCTACGGCAATCCTCAAGTGTCCGCACTTGGCCTCCCAGCCCCTGGTTCTCTGCACTCAACCACCGCTCGAACCCCGCCGCCACCTGCGGCCACTCGTCATCGGTAATCGAATACCACGCGGTGTCGCGGTTATGGTCCTTGACCACCAGGTGCTTGCGGAAAACCCCCTCGAAAACGAAGCCGAATCGCTCGGCCGCGCGCTTGGAGCGGGCGTTGGCGTTATTGCACTTCCATTCCAGGCGCCGGTTACCTAATTCGAACCCCAGCTTGCCCAGCAGGTATACGGCCTCGGTGCCTTTAGGCGTGCGCTGCATGGCGGCACCAAAGGCGATGTGGCCGATCTCGATACGGCCGTGGTCGGGCACGATCGACATCAAACTGAGAATACCTTGGGCCTGGCCGCTGTTGCGGTCGATCACTGTGAAAAAAAGCGGGTCTTGGCCAGCGGCGTTGCCTTGCAGCCAGCGGTCGAAGGCGCCGCGCTCGGTGAATGGGCCGTAGGGTAGGTAGTCCCACAACACAGGGTCCGATGCCGGGCCTTGCAGCACCTCCCATAGATCGTCCCCGTGGCGCGCCGGGTCGAGTTTCTCCAGGCGGATGAAGCGGCCGTCGATAACCTGGGCCGTGGGTGCTGTAGCGGGTTTCCAGTTCAATGCGTCAGTCATGTGCGGCCTACAGCCCTTTACGGAATTGGATGAAGCCAGGGCGCTCGGCAACCTGCTCGTACAGGCTAATGGCGGTGGCATTGGTTTCGTGGGTCAGCCAGTGCACCTTGATGCAGCCGGCAGCCCTTGCGGTGGCGTATACATGTTCGATCAGCTGGCGGCCAATACCCAGGCCGCGCTGGCTACTGTCGACATAGAGGTCCTGCAGGTAACAGGAATTCTCGATGCTCCAGTTGGAACGATGGTAGATGAAGTTGACCATGCCCACCGCTTTGCCATCGACCCAAGCCAGGGTCGAGTGGGTTGGCTCACTCGGGTCGAGCAGTCGTTGCCAGGTGCTAAGGCTCACTTCTTCGGCGAGTTCGGTCTGGTAGAAGCGCAGGTAGTTCTGCCAAAGGGCGAGCCAGTCGGCGTGGTCTTGAGGGCTGACGGGGCGCAGGGTGACGTTGGCCATGGGGCTTTTCCTTCAGAGTTGGCGCATGTGCGCGGCGAGTTGTTGGTCCAGGTAGTCCGGGCTGGCGTTCAAGCCCTCACGCACGCCAGCGATATCCTGCGCCGAGCGATTCTGGCTGAGCTTGCGCGCGCCTTGCAGGCGGGCCACAGGCAGGCGGATGCCGACGATCGCGCGCAGCATGCCGTCGAGGTAGCCGGCAGGGGCGTCGCTGACCTTCCAGGGTTGGCTGCGGCCTTGCTCGTGGCGGTCGGTGAGACGGCTGACGATCTGCAGCAATGGGGCTGCATCGTGGATCACCTCGGCGGTGCCGTAGGCGTGTACGGCCAGGTAGTTCCAGGTCGGCACCACTTTGGGGTTCTGCGCCTTGCTTGGGTAAAAGCTTGGGCTGACGTAGGCGTCTGCGCCGGGGAAGACCAGCAGTGCTTCGGCGCCTTGCGCCAAGTCCTGCCATTGGCGGTTGGCGCGGGCCAGATGGGCATAGACCGTACCGAACTGGCCTTCGTCGGTGTCGAGCAATACCGGCAAGTGCGTGGCCATCAGGCCTTGATCGCCATGGCTGATCAGCACCGCTAGACGGGTATCGCGCATATGCTGATGCAGGCGCTCAATGTCGTGTTCTTGGTGGGGTTTGCTGTTGTACATGTGTGCTGTCCTTGTCCAATGGCTCCATCCTAGGCAGGCTATTGGATCAAGGTAAGAGCCATTAATGACTGTTTTGGTAGGGCCAATTTCATGCGCGAGCGCTCCATCGTGTTGCCTTTCGATCCCGCAGGGATCGTGCTTGATCGTCGGCGCGGGCTCAGTCAGCAGCTGTATCAGGCGTTGCGTGCCAGGGTTTTGGATGGGCGCTTGAGTAGCGGCACCCGGCTGCCTGCCACTCGGGACCTGGCAAAGGTGCTGGCGCTTTCGCGCAACAGCGTAGTGCGCGCCTATGACCAGCTGTATGCGGAGGGCTATATCGAAAGCCGCGTGGGTGATGGCACCTATGTGAGCCGGCTGGAAAAACTATCCACAAAGTTACCCACAGGGTTATCCCTAGGGTTATCAACAGAGTTATCCACATTTTCGCCCTCGGACACTGAGGATTTAACCAGCAATAGGTTCGCCAGCGAGCCTTTATTGCGTTTGAAAAATAACCACCTGCCGGCACAAAACGGCGGCCCACCTAGGGCGTTTCGCGTCGGCATACCGGCTTTCGACCTGTTCCCATTCGATGTGTGGGCCAAGCTACAAGCGGGTTTCTGGCGTAACCCTTCACCGGCTCTACTGGGCTATGGGGACCCGGCGGGCGAGCCCGCTTTGCGCGAGCTGATCGCCGCCTATCTGCGTCGATCAAGGGGGCTATCCTGCACGCCTGAACAAATTGTGATCACCCATGGTGCGCAGCAGGCCATCAGCCTTTGTGCACAGTTGTTATTGCAACCAGGTGACACAGTGGCTGTGGAAAACCCTGGGTATCGCGCCGCAGGGCGGGCGTTTGCGGTGGCCGGTGGCAAGCTGATCGGGGTGCCGGTGGATGAGCAGGGCATGGACTGCCACCGCCTGGTGGATCTCCCGGGCTGTCGACTGGCCTATGTCACACCGGCGCATCAGTATCCTACAGGGGTGACCATGAGCCTGGCCCGACGCCTGGCATTACTGGCCTGGGCCGAGTGCAACGATGGCTGGGTCATCGAGGACGATTACGATGGCGAGTACCGCTACAGCGGTGCGCCCCTGGCCCCGCTAGCTGCGCTCGACCGCCAAGGCCGTGTGTTGTACGTCGGCACTTTCGGCAAGATTGCCTTCCCGGCATTGCGCCTGGGCTACTTGGTTCTGCCGCCGCAATTGGTGCAAGCATTCAGTCAAGGCCGCGCGCTGGCAGTTCGGCACTCAGAGGTGGGAACCCAATGCGTGATGGCTGAGTTCATGGCCCAAGGGCACTTCCAGCGGCACATCCGGCGCATGCGCAAGGCGGCGCTCGCCCGCCGTAACGTGCTCAAAGCGGGATGGCCTGTTGGGGTGGAGGGCTTGGGGGAGATGCCGGAAGTAGCTGCGGGGCTCCACGTAAAGGTGGATGTGGATAGTTTTGCACGTGAGCAGGCTTTGGTGGCCAGCGCTGCGGCGGTAGGGGTGGAGGTCAATCCCCTGAGCGGTTACTGGCTGCCAGACTCTGACGTGTCTGTGGATAAGCGGGCAGGGCTGGTACTTGGATTTGCAGCGGTGCCGGAAGGGCAGATTGCCGGGGCTTTGCTGAAACTGCGTAAGGCTTGGAGACCTCTTCGCGGGTGAACCCGCTCCCACAACTACCGCGTAGGCTCTGTGGGAGCGGATTACTCGCGACGGAGGCGACTCAAGTTCCGGATTTGATTCGTGTCCACGCTCGCGTGCGGGCCCGCTCGCCCTCACGGGACAATGGCTTGAGCGTGTACAGCTTGGTCATGGCCTGCTCGGTCGGGTAGAGGTTCGGGTTATTGCGTATCGCTGGGCTGACTTTGTCGGTGGCATCCTTATTGGGGTTGGGATAGCCGACGAAGTCGCTGATCGGCGCAATCACTTCAGGGCGCAGCAGATAGTTGATGAAAGCATGGGCATCTTCCGGGTTTGCTGCATTCTTCGGAATCGCCAGCATGTCGAACCAGATCGGCGCCCCTTCCTTGGGTAGGCGCATGTCCACCACCACACCATTGTTTGCATCTTTGGCGCGGTTGGCGGCTTGCGAGAAGCTGCCGCTGTAACCCACCGCTACGCAGATATCACCATTGGCGATGTCGGCCATGTACTTCGAGGAATGGAAGTAGGTGATGTAAGGGCGGATCTTCATCATCAGCGCCTCGGCCTTCTTGTAGTCTTGCGGCTTGTCGCTGTTGGGCGGTAAGCCAAGGTGTTGCAGGGCCAGTGGCAGAATCTCCGACGGCGAGTCGAGCAGCGCGACGCCGCATTGTTTGAGCTTGGCGATGTTCTGCTCTTTGAATATCAGATCCCAGCTGTCGACCGGGGCCTGATCGCCGAGCACGGCCTTGACCTTGTCCGGGTTGAAGCCAATCAGGATGGTGCCGTACATGTAAGGCACGGCGAACTTGTTGCCCGGGTCGTTGGCTTCGATCAGCTTCATCAGCGCCGGGTCCAGGTGTTGCCAGTTCGGCAGCTTGCTGCGGTCCAGCGGCTGGAACACACCGGCCTCGATCTGCTTGGCGAGAAACACGTTGGACGGCACCACCACGTCGTAGCCAGAGTTGCCAGTCAGCAGCTTGGCCTCCAGCGCCTCGTTGGTGTCGAAGATGTCGTAGATCAGCTTGACGCCGCTGTCTTTCTGGAAGCTGCTCAAGGTCTGCGGCGTGATGTAATCGAACCAGTTATACACGCGCAGGGTGCGCTGCTCGGCTTGAGCGTGCAGGGCGCCGGTGAACAGGGTGGCAGCGATGAGCGGGGCGAGCAGACGCTTGAGTCGGGCCATTATCGGGCTCCTGGCTGGGCGCGCTGGAAGCCTTCCAGCACATTGACTGCGTTGATACCGATTTCTTCCACAGCGTAGCCCCCTTCCATCACGAACAGGGTGGGTTTGCCGAGTTGGGCGATGCGCTTGCCCATCTCCAGGTAGTCCGGGCTGTCCAGCTTGAACTGGGAGATCGGGTCGTCCTTGAAGGTATCCACCCCCAGTGAAACCACCAGCACATCGGCGTCATAGGTGGCGATACGTTGGCAGGCGTCTTCCAGTGCCGTGCTCCAGGCCGTCCAGTCGCTGCCAGCGGGCAACGGGTAGTTAATGTTGCAGCCTTCACCTGCGCCTTCGCCGGTTTCGTCGGCATAGCCAAGGAAGAACGGGAACTCATCTTGTGGATCGCCATGTATGGAAGCGAAAAACACGTCGTTGCGCTGGTAGAAGATGTCCTGGGTGCCGTTGCCGTGATGGTAGTCGACGTCCAGGATAGCCACCTTGGCACGGCCTTGGTCGAGGAACGCCTGGGCGGCAATCGCAGCATTGTTCAGGTAGCAATAGCCGCCCATGACTTCGGCGGCCGCATGGTGCCCTGGTGGCCGGCACAGCGCGAAGGCCGAGTGTGCGCCTTGCTCAATCGCCGCCTGGGCTGTGAGGGCAACCTGTGCGGCGCTATAGGCTGCCTGCCAGGTACCGGCGGTGATGGGTGCGCCAGCGTCGAAACTGTAATAGCCCAGCTCACCGTGCAGCCCGGTAGGTTTGACCTGGCGCAGGGTACGCGCGGGCCAGGTGAAGGGCAGCAGGTCGCCGTCGTGGCCTAGGGCGGCCCAGCGAGCCCAGGCACCCTGGAAGAAGTCCAGGTATTGGGCACTGTGAATGCGCTGCAGGGGAGCGAGCCCGAAGTCGTTAGGCGCTTTCACTTCACCCAGGTTGCGCTTTTTGACCTGCTCGAGCACATGGTCCGCGCGGGACGGCATCTCGAAGCACGGCATCAGCTTGCCGTCGATCAGCTCGCAGCGGCCGTGGTGCAGGCGGTGATCATCGGAATAAATCGTCAGCATTTGTTGTTCTCCGGGGGACTGGCGTGAACCCATTTTCACGGGTGACCCGGTGGCGGAGAACGACGCAAACGGCCAAAAGGGGATCGATATGGCCACAGGTTGTGGCCAGTCTGGCTCAACCCCGGAAGTGGCTAGGTGCAACCCCGCTCCAGCGCTGGAAGGCATGACGGAAACTCGCGGTCTCGCTGAAGCCCAAGGTTTCTGCAATGCGGTAGATCGGCATCTGGTCATCGGCCAGCAACTGCTTGGCCCGGTCAAAGCGCAGTTCATCGAGCAATTGCTGGTAACTGCAGCCCAAAGCCTGCAAGTGCCGGCGCAGGGTGCGTGAAGAGCAGTTCATCTGCCGCGCAAGGCCCTCCAGGCCTGGCGCCGCATCCAGTTGCTGCAACAACAGCTGGCGAATCCGCCCCAGCCAGGCCTGGCGGCCGGTGAATTCCAGGTTCAAGCGCCGGCAACGCTCACTCATGGCCTTGTGAGTAATGGGGTCGGCCAGCGGAAGGGGGGTATCCAGCCAGCGCCGCTCGAACGCGAAGGCGGTATCTTCTGCATCGAAGGCAAGGGGGCACTGGAAAGCCCCGCTATAGAGGGGGTGATAGCCTGGACGCGAATGCTCGAAGCGGGCACCGAGCAGCGGTAGTGTGCGGCCGAGCAGGTCGTCGCAGATCACTTTCAGCGACACCAGACAAAATTCGGCATTGAAGGCAGCCAAGGCCGGGCTGTCGTGATAGTCACTGGCACTCAACCAGACGCGATGGCCATCGTCGAGCAAACGCAGCTTGAAGACTGTTCCCAGCAGTGCCGGATAATGCAGCGCCAAGCGCAAGGCGTCACCCAAAGTGGCACTGGAGAGCAGCGCATAGCCGAGCATGCCATAGCACGACACATGCATGCGCCGCCCCAGTTCCAGGCCGATTTCCTCGCGTCGGGCAACGGCGTTGGCGCACACCTGCAACTCTTGCTGGGTGGTGATGCGCGCATCGCTGTGGCCTAGATCGGCGGGGGCTATACCGCTACCGGCGAGCAACGTCGTCGCCTCGCAGCCCTCTTCCTGAAACAGGTTGAGGATCAGCGAAACTGCGTTGAGGGTGGTCAGGTGGCTGTGCAGCATGCTCGGTCATCCCGTGGGCGTGGGAGGCATTATGGAGCAAGTTGTATGCCGAAATGGGCGAGGGCGGATAGTGTGGCAGGGATGAAGCGAAAAAAAGGCCCGCAGCTTGCGCTCGGGCCTTTGAAAGGTTGAGAGGTGTCTAGTCCCTCGACCTGGTGAGACGGTGTGCAGCAGCCTGGTTTACGCTTTCAGCGGCACCAGACGTGGGGCGATCATGTTTTCAGGACGCAGGATGTCGTCGAGCATCGCGTCGTCCAGCAGCTTCTCTTCACGCACCAGTTCCAGTACGCCGCGGCCGGTTTCCAGGGCAACGCGGGCGATACGGGTGGCGTTCTCGTAGCCGATGTACGGGTTCAGGGCGGTGACCAGGCCGATGGAGTGTTCGACCAGCTCACGGCAACGCTGTTCGTTGGCGGTGATGCCAACGATGCAGTGCTCGCGCAGCATGTCCATCGCGCGCTGAAGCAGGCGGATCGAGTCGAAGATCTTGTAGGCGATCAGCGGTTCCATCACGTTCAACTGCAGCTGGCCACCTTCGGCCGCGACGGTCAGTGCCAGGTCGTTGCCCATGATGGCGAAGGCCACTTGGTTGACCGCCTCAGGAATGACCGGGTTGACCTTGCCTGGCATGATCGAGCTGCCAGGCTGGCGCGCTGGCAGGTTGATTTCGTTGATGCCGGTGCGCGGGCCGCTGGACAGCAGGCGCAGGTCGTTGCAGATCTTCGACAGCTTGACCGCAGTACGCTTGAGCATGCCGGAGAACAGCACGAAGGCGCCCATGTCGGAGGTAGCTTCGATCAAGTCGGCAGCTGGTACCAGCGGGTGGCCGCTGATGGTGGCCAGGCGTTGTACGGCCAGGGCCTGGTAGCCAGGGTCGGCGTTGATGCCAGTACCGATGGCGGTACCACCCAGGTTGATTTCGGTCAGAAGCTCCGGGGCCAGCGAGCGCAGGCGCTGGAGGTCTTCGGTCATGGTGGTGGCGAAGGCGCGGAATTCCTGGCCCAGGGTCATCGGCACGGCATCCTGCAGCTGGGTGCGGCCCATCTTCAGAACATGGTCGAATTCCTTACCTTTGGCAGCGAAAGCCTGGATCAGGCTATCGAGGCTGGCCAGCAGGGCGTCATGGCCCAGCAGCAGGCCCAGGCGGATGGCGGTTGGGTAGGCGTCGTTGGTCGACTGCGCCATGTTCACGTCGTTGTTGGGGTGCAGATACTGATACTCACCCTTCTGGTGGCCCATGGCCTCCAGCGCGACGTTGGCGATGACTTCGTTGGCGTTCATGTTGGTGGAGGTGCCCGCACCCCCTTGGATCATGTCAACCACGAACTGGTCGTGGTAATCGCCTTTGATCAGGCGGGCGCAGGCTGCACTGATGGCAGCGTGCTTGGCATCGCTCAGGTGACCCAGCTCACGGTTGGCGTCGGCAGCAGCCTGCTTGACCATGGCCAGGGCCACGACCAGCTTCGGATAGTGCGACAGCGGAACGCCGGAGAGATGGAAGTTGTTGGCAGCGCGCAGGGTCTGGATGCCGTAGTAGGCATCGGCAGGGACTTCCAGGGTGCCAAGCAGATCTTTTTCAACGCGGAACGATGCAGCGGAGGACATGATGGATATCATCTCGATTTTGACCCGGCACATGCCGGAATGGCGCCAATCCTAGGCCTTAAGGCGTTTTTGCCGCCAATGCTGATGCACGCTAACCTATGCACAAACGGCATAGTGATTGATGTGACGCCAATTGACATTCAAGCGTGTTCCATTTTGGTGCGCGCCGGGAGATCTGCTTCATGAACCTCGAAAGCAAGTGGCTGGAAGATTTCAGCGCCCTGGCCTCCACCCGCAGTTTTTCACAGGCGGCTGAACGGCGTTTCGTGACCCAGCCGGCCTTCAGCCGACGTATCCGCAGCTTGGAAGCAGCGTTGGGTCTGACCTTGGTGAATCGTTCCCGCACGCCCATCGAGCTAACCGAGGCCGGGCAGCTTTTTCTTGTCACAGCCCGCACCGTTGTCGACCAGTTGAGCGAAGTTCTTCGTCATTTACATCACTTGGAAGGCGGGCAGGGGGAAGTTATCCAGGTTGCGGCTGCGCACTCGCTGGCGTCGGGGTTTTTCCCGCGTTGGGTGGCACAATTGCGCAACGATGGATTGAACATCGCCACCCGATTGGTGGCGACCAACGTTGGGGATGCCGTGCATGCCTTGCGCGAAGGTGGCTGTGACCTGATGCTGGCATTCTATGACCCTGACGCCGCGCTGCAGATGGACGCCGAGATCTTCCCATCGCTGCACATGGGTACCACCGAGATGCTGCCGGTATGCGCTGTGGGCGCCGACGGCAATGCCTTGTTCGACCTCGAAGGCGATACCAGCGTGCCGTTGCTGGCCTACAGTGCCGGGGCGTTTCTCGGCCGCTCGGTGAACCTGTTGCTGCGCCAGCGCAACCTGCGCTACACCACCGTGTATGAAACTGCCATGGCGGACAGCCTCAAGAGTATGGCGCTTGAAGGCATGGGCATCGCTTGGGTACCGCGGTTGTCCATGCGCGGTGAGCTGGAGCGTGGTGAGTTGATGATCTGCGGTGGTAGCCAATGGCATGTGCCGCTGGAAATCCGCCTGTATCGCTGTGCTTTGGTGCGCAAGGCCAATGTGCGGCTTTTGTGGCGCAAGCTGGAGTCGGCAGGTGGCCCAGGCGAGGGATCAGTTTGAGTGGTAGTTGAGGTAATCGGTGATGGCGGCTCGGTTTGCTTCGCTGTAGTGGTAGCAGTTCGAGCGCAGCGCAATGCGCGCCGGGACCATGTAGCTTTCGCAGAACCAGCCGTTGTAGCGGGTTTCGGCGTCCTTATGGCTGGCCGAGAGCATATGGCCGATGACATGCCCGGGCATCGCGTAGCTGCGCATCGAGGCGATGGCCGTTGTCCCGCTAAGGTGTGCAAGGCCGCCCACGAAGGTCATCCCGCTTTGGTCATAGCTGTCCTTGGTCAGTAACACGTCCTTGTTCATGAACGAAAAGGGCCTGACCGAACGCTGAATTTCGACTCCCCGTGTGAAGGCGTCGAGGGCCTGGATAGCGGTCATCGACTGATAATCGATGTCCGTCAGCCCAGAAATGGCACGCTGGTAGACCAGTTCAATCGGCTGTTGCGTGAAGCTGCGCATTTCTTCGAGCCAATGTCGAAAGTAGTCATCGTGCAGTTGTTGGTCGCTGGTGCCTGCCAGCTCGTCGTGTGGGTAGATCGTGATCACCAGCGCTCTGCGAGCCCAGGCCGGTGACAAGGTCAGGCTGCAGGCAAGGCCCATGACGAGCGCTATTAGGCGGGTTTTGTACATCTTTGCGTCCTTCGATGACCCTGGTCGAAAGGGCGAATTGTCTGAGGCACCATTGCCCTGTGCCAGGGGGAAAAGTTGTCCCGCGAGACAGCTTGCCCTTTGATCCGACATGTGCTTATGGGGGTGGGCGCAGCGCCCCCTTATACGCTACAATCCCGCGCCTTCGGCCGACCCGGTCGATTCAGAATCCGTATGACGAGCCACGCCGGTCTACCTGCGTGGCTTGTTGCTTTTAGCGCGCCACAAGGCGCTTGCAGGAGAGGCTCGACGATGAGTGCACTGGTTGGCGTGATCATGGGCTCCAAGTCCGATTGGTCCACCCTTAGCCACACCGCCGATATGCTGGAAAAACTCGGCATTCCCTACGAAGTGAAGGTGGTTTCCGCCCACCGCACCCCGGACTTGCTGTTCCAGTACGCTGAAGAGGCCGAAGAACGTGGTATCGAGGTGATCATTGCCGGTGCTGGTGGCGCTGCCCACCTGCCGGGCATGTGTGCCGCCAAGACTCACCTGCCGGTGCTGGGCGTGCCCGTCCAGTCGTCGATGCTGTCCGGTGTCGATTCGCTGCTGTCGATCGTGCAGATGCCTGCCGGTGTGCCGGTTGCTACCCTGGCCATCGGCCGCGCTGGCGCGGTGAATGCCGCACTGCTGTCGGCGAGCATCCTGGGGGCCAAGTACCCGCAGTATCACGCGGCGCTCAAGCAGTTCCGTACCGAGCAGACCGACACCGTGCTGGACAATCCAGACCCCCGCCAGGCTTGAGGTTCAACCCATGAAGATCGGTGTTATTGGTGGCGGCCAACTGGGCCGCATGCTGGCCCTGGCGGGAACCCCGCTGGGCATGGAATTCGCCTTCCTCGACCCAGCGCCGGATGCCTGTGCCGCTGCGCTGGGCAAGCACCTGCGTGCCGACTATGGCGACCAGGAGCACTTGCGCCAGCTGGCCGACCAGGTCGATTTGGTGACTTTCGAATTCGAAAGTGTTCCGGCCGAAACCGTGGCTTTTCTGTCGCAGTTCGTCCCGGTCTATCCAAGCGCCGAAGCCCTGCGCATTGCCCGCGATCGACTGTTCGAAAAGAGCATGTTCCGCGATCTGGGTATCCCGACTCCGGCGTTTGCCGACATTCTCTCGCAGGCTGACCTTGACGCAGCGGTAGCCAGCATCGGCCTGCCGGCAGTGCTCAAGACCCGCACCCTGGGCTATGACGGCAAGGGCCAGAAGGTTTTGCGCGCGCCTGAGGACGTAGTCGGCACCTTTGCCGAACTGGGTAGCGTGCCCTGCCTGCTTGAAGGTTTCGTGCCGTTCACTGGTGAAGTCTCGTTGGTGGCAGTGCGTGCTCGCGATGGCGAAACCCGTTTCTATCCGCTGGTGCACAACACCCACGAAAGCGGCATCCTGCGCCTGTCGGTGGCCAGCGAAGGGCACCCGCTGCAGAGCCTGGCTGAAGACTACGTTGGCCGTGTGCTCAAGCAACTGGATTACGTCGGGGTAATGGCGTTCGAGTTCTTCGAAGTCGATGGTGGCCTCAAGGCCAACGAAATCGCCCCGCGGGTGCACAACTCCGGCCATTGGACCATCGAAGGAGCCGAGTGCAGCCAGTTCGAGAACCACCTGCGTGCCGTCGCTGGCCTGCCGCTGGGCTCGACCGCTAAAGTGGGCCAGAGCGCCATGCTCAACTTCATTGGCGAAGTCCCGGTGGTGGAGCAGGTCGTAGCCATCGACGACTGCCACCTGCACCACTACGGCAAGGCCTTCAAGGCCGGTCGCAAAGTAGGCCATGCCACCCTGCGCAGCAACGACATGGCCACCCTCAAGGCCAGAATCGCCGAAGTAGAGGCGTTGATCAGCAACTGATCGACGTGCCCGATCGAACTTCTGCAAGCGGCTTGCCCTCTGAAATGGCAACAAGCCAAAGTGCTGTCTAGGCTTTGGCTTGTTCCATCTTCACTTCAGAGGGACTGTCATGGGCATCATTGGAACCATCTTCATCGGCCTTATCGTCGGCCTGCTGGCCCGCTTCCTGAAGCCGGGTGACGACAGCATGGGCTGGATCATGACGATTCTGCTGGGTATCGCAGGCTCGCTGCTCGCCACTTATGGCGGCCAGGCACTGGGCATCTACCAGGCAGGCCAGGCTGCTGGATTCATCGGTGCACTGATTGGTGCGATCATCCTTCTGGTGATCTACGGGTTCATCAAGAAACGCTGATTACTGGTTAGAATGCTCGGCAATTCATTCTGAGTTGTCGAGCATTTTCATGCGTGCCCTTTTTCTTGTTCCCCTGCTTCTGGCCAGCACACTGGCCCATGCCGAGCTGCCCGAAACCGATTGGCTGGAACTGATGCCCAAATCGGACCAAAAGGCGCTCGAAGCCATGCCCGAAATCGACCACAACTCACCGGAAGCCAATGGCACCTTCACCGCCAAGGGCGGGCTCAAGCAGAGCAAGGGCCTGCCAGCGGTGATGTACTCCACCAAGACCGTGGCCGCCATGAATGGCAAGGAAATCCGCCTGGGCGGTTACCCCGTTCCGCTGGAAAGCGATGCCAGGGGCAACAGCACGCTGTTCTTCCTCGTGCCCTACCCGGGTGCCTGCATTCACGTGCCACCACCGCCGCCTAACCAGTTGGTATTGGTGCGGTATCCGAAAGGGCTGAAAATCGCGGATATCTACACACCGCTGTGGGTCAGCGGCAAGCTGAAAGTGGAGAAGGTCAGCAATGACCTGGTCGATGCGGCTTATGCGCTGGATGCAGCGAAGGTCAGGGTAGTGGAAGATGCTGACCTCTGAGCGGCTGAACTGGCCTATTCGTGGCTAAAGCCGCTCTTACGAGTTTGTGCAGCCCAGTAGGAGCGGGTTCACCCGCGAACAGGCCAGCCCTGCAAAGGCATCATTCAGAGCGCGTCACTAGCGATCTTCACCTGCAGTGAATGACTGGCGCCGGGCTTGAGCTCAACCACATCATCCCAGACATTGGCCGTTTCGATGCACAACATTCGCTGCCAGCCATCATCGGCCATGTCTGGCAAATCCTTGGCCCGCTCGGTCCAGGGGTTCCAGATCACCGCCGAGCGTGACCCGCTGCAGGTCAAGGTAATCCGCCGCGCCCAGTGCGGGTCGACGATGCTGAGCGCCTGTGGCGTGTCCAGATAGATACGGTCGGTTTCCCCGGCAAACTGCAACGCCCCTTGTTGTTGGCGCTGCTCCCAGTCGGCCAGGGTTTCGATGTAGAGCAGCCCATCTACGCCTTCAACCCGGGCCTGGCGCACGTCGCTGACGGCGAAGTAGCTATGCAGGGCCTGGCTGATGGTCACCGGGCTGTCGCCCAGGTTGCGGCTGGTCAGAGACACGCTCAGCGTGTCGCCCAGTTCGATCAGCAGTTTCAGCTGAACGTCATGGGGCCAGCCCGGCAACTGGCCACGGGCTTGTGGCAGCTCGAATTCGATCTGCAAGCTCGCCCCCTGTTCCTCGACACCGAGCAGCTGCCAATCGCGGGTGCGTGCCAGGCCATGGGCGGGCGCTTGCTGGCCGCCGTACATGGCCTGCACCGGCTCAGGGTTGCGCTGCAAGTTGCCAAACCAGGGCCAACACACTGGTACACCCGCCCGCACCGATTTGCCTTGGGCGAAGATGGCCTGGTCGCTCAGCCACAACAGCGGCGGCTCACCAATACGCTGGTAGCTGAGGATCTGGGCGCCCTGCTGGGCGATCAGTAGGTCGGCACGCTCGTTGCTGATGCGCCAGCAGTTGAGTTCGCCGTGTTGCTCGGATTCGACCTTGAAGGTAGCCATTGCGCTCTTCTCATTGATTGCCTGTGGGCCTTGGACCCGGTGACGTGCAATGAGTTTACCGCCCGCAAGGCTTAGCGACGAGGCACCGAGCGGGTGCGGCCGCTGCCATCGATGGCGACGAACACAAAGGTCGCTTCGGTGACTTTGCGCCATTCGCTGGACAACGGGTCATCGCTCCACACTTCGACCATCATGCGGATCGAGCTACGGCCGATTTCCAGTGTCTGGGTATAGAACGACAACTGCGCGCCGACTGCCACCGGCACCAGAAATGCCATGCGGTCGATGGAAACCGTGGCTACCCGGCCACCGGCGACGCGGCTGGCCATGGCGGTGCCGGCCAGGTCCATCTGCGCGACCAGCCAGCCGCCAAAGATGTCGCCGAAGCCATTGGTTTCGCGCGGCAGCGCGGTGATCTGCAAGGCCAGATCGCCCTGCGGGATAGGATCTTCTTGTTCGAGTTCAATCATGCGATGGGGCCTCTGACCCGTGACGCTTTCGTTGGTGTAGCGCAATGCCGGGAAAACGATTCAGCTGACAACATACTACGCCGAATCTGTTTAGATGGGCGGCTATAGGGAAACTCTGCGAAACCGTCTGACACTCCGACCGGCGTTTTCGCACAACTTCCCACGCTTGACGCAAACTTTTCCTACGAACGGGCAGTATATATAGCCTGTTGCCGAGCGACGACTGGGTAGTCATGAATATCTGTATGGATTTTGTATCGCTTTCAGCCAGGCTCGGCAATTTGCTATCTTCGCTCCTCGCCTAATCCAGAAGCCGCGTGCCAAGCGGCCTGCATGCCCTACAAGAGAACAACGAGCGATGACCTCCGTGCCGAGCAGTATCGAGCAGCCCTCGCGGCCGCTGACCCGCAGTGACTACAAAACCCTCTCACTGTCGGCCTTGGGTGGCGCGCTGGAGTTCTACGACTTCATCATTTTCGTGTTTTTCGCCACCGTGGTCGGCAAGTTGTTCTTCCCAGCGGACATGCCCGAATGGCTACGGCTGATGCAAACCTTCGGCATCTTTGCCGCGGGCTATCTGGCGCGTCCGCTGGGCGGCATTGTCATGGCCCACTTCGGTGATTTGCTAGGGCGCAAGAAGATGTTCACCTTGAGCATTTTCATGATGGCCCTGCCTACCCTGATCATGGGCCTGCTGCCGACGTATGCACAGGTTGGCATGCTGGCACCGATCCTGTTACTGCTGATGCGCGTGATTCAAGGCGCGGCCATTGGCGGCGAGGTGCCCGGTGCCTGGGTATTCGTCTCCGAGCACGTGCCGGCGCGCAACACCGGCTATGCCTGTGGCACGCTGACTGCTGGGTTGACCGCGGGTATTCTGCTGGGCTCGCTGGTGGCGACGCTCATCAACACCCTCTACAGCGCCGAACAGGTGGTTGATTACGCCTGGCGTATACCGTTCGTGCTGGGCGGTGTGTTCGGGTTGTTCTCGGTGTACCTGCGCCGCTGGCTGCATGAAACCCCGGTGTTCGCCGAAATGCAGCAGCGCAAGGCCCTGGCAGAAGAGTTGCCGCTGCGCGCGGTGCTGCGCGATCACCGTGGCCCAATCATCCTGTCGATGCTGCTGACCTGGGTGCTGTCCGCCGGCATCGTGGTGGTGATCCTGATGACCCCGGCGTTGCTGCAGAGCCTCTACCACGTCAGCCCCACCGACTCGCTCAAGGCTAACAGCCTGGCGATCGTACTGCTCAGCATTGGCTGCATCGGCGCTGGCAGCCTGGCCGACCGCTTCGGTGCTGGCCGGGTATTCGTGATCGGCAGCCTGCTGCTGCTGGCCAGTTCCTGGACCTTCTACCACAGCCTGCCGACCCGGCCGGACCTGCTGTTCCCGCTGTATGCCATCACCGGCTTGTGCGTGGGAGTGATCGGCGCTGTGCCCTACGTGATGGTCAAGGCGTTCCCGCCTGTGGTGCGGTTCAGTGGGTTGTCGTTTTCATACAACGTTGCTTACGCCATCTTCGGTGGGCTTACGCCCATGGTGGTGACTGCGCTGCTCAAAGTGAGCCCGATGGCGCCTGCTTATTATGTGGCAGGCCTGTGTGCCGTCGGGCTACTGGTGGGCTTGTACCTGCTCGCCAATAAGCGCTGATCTGCACCAAGGTTTCCGGCCTCTTCACGGTTGAAGCCGTCCCCCCGAGTCTTGCAGCCACTGTAAGGCCTGGTAGGGGCGGCTTTGACCGTAAAGAGGCCGAATCTGTTTTCAATGATGGCCTTTCATCCATTTGTCACAATTAAGTCATATCGTATTCATGCGGCCTGCAGATACTGGGCCCCGTTCCATCCAACACCCCAATATTCCTGCTAGGAGCAAGGCATGAAACTGAAGCGTTTGATGGCGGCCCTCACCTTTGCCGCCGCTGGCGTTGCAACTGCCAACGCGGTAGCCGCTGTCGATCCTGCGATCCCGACCTACACCAAAACCACGGGTGTGTCGGGCAACCTCTCCAGCGTCGGTTCCGACACCCTGGCGAACCTCATGACCTTGTGGGCCGAGGCCTACAAGAAGGAATATCCGAACGTAAACATCCAGATTCAGGCTGCCGGTTCCTCGACCGCGCCACCGGCGCTGACGGAAGGCACCGCCAACCTCGGCCCGATGAGCCGTAAGATGAAGGACGTCGAGCTGCAGGCCTTCGAGCAGAAGTACGGCTACAAACCGACCGCGATCCCGGTCGCCGTCGACGCACTGGCGGTGTTCGTGCACAAAGACAACCCGATCAAAGGCCTGACCATGGCTCAGGTCGATGCCATTTTCTCCTCCACCCGCCTGTGCGGCGCCAAGACCGACGTCAAGACCTGGGCCGACCTGGGCGTGACGGGTGATCTGGCTAACAAGCCGGTGCAGCTGTTCGGCCGCAACTCGGTGTCGGGCACCTATGGCTACTTCAAGGAAGAAGCCCTGTGCAAAGGCGACTTCAAGCCTAGCGTCAACGAGCAACCAGGTTCCGCTTCGGTGGTGCAGTCGATCAGCTCCTCGCTCAATGGCATTGGCTACTCGGGTATCGGCTACAAGACCGCCAGCGTCAAGACCGTGCCGCTGGCCAAGAAAGAAGGCGGCGAGTTCGTCGAAGACAACGAAACCAATGCCCTGAACGGTAAGTACCCGTTGTCGCGCTTCCTGTATGTCTACGTCAACAAGGCGCCGAACAAGCCGCTGGCTCCGTTGGAAGCTGAGTTCGTCAAGCTGGTGCTGTCGCAGGCCGGCCAGCAGGTGGTGGTCAAGGATGGCTACATCCCACTGCCGGCCAAAGTGGTCGACAAGACCTTGGCCGACCTGGGCCTGTCCCATACGGACAATGTTGCCAAGAAATAAGTAATTGGGGTTGAGGCCGGCGTTGCTACCGGCCTCTTCCACGACTTCCCAGTCCGTTGCCAGGGTTCCTGAGCGGCGGGCTTTTTTGCGTCAACTCACTGTCATGTTTTTGTCATACAGGACCGCTAGGGTGTGCGCATGAACGATCTGGCCAATTCCACAATGACCCCGAACTCCCCGCCCGTGCGGATTGACTTCAATACGCCCGAGTTGCAACGCAAGCGCCGCATGCGCGCCCTCAAAGATCGCCTGACCCGTTGGTATGTCCTGGTAGGCGGGCTTGCTGTGTTGGCAGCCATTACGCTGATCTTTTTTTACTTGGCCTATGTCGTACTGCCGCTATTTCAGGGCGCCGAGCTGACAAGCAAAAAGGCCCTGACGCCGGCCTGGCTGCAGCAGGGTGCTGGCAAGCCGCTGATGATTGCCCTCGAAGAGCAGAACCTTGTGGGCATGCGCGTTTCGGACAAGGGGCAGGTCATCTTCTTCGACACCAAGAGCGGCAATGAGCTCAGTAGTGTCGACCTTCCGCTCCCCCCAGGCGCCCAGGTCACCTCGATCAGCGCCGACCAGCCGGGCAGCCCGCTGGTGGTGCTCGGTTTGTCCAATGGCCAGGCACTGGTATTCCACCACGCTTATAAAGTCACCTACCCGAACAACAAAAAGACCATCAGCCCCGCTATCGACTATCCGTATGGCCAGCAACCGTTGGTGCTCGATGACCAGGGCCGCGCGCTGGAACACGTGAGCGTCAACGTCAACGGCGATACGCTGATGCTAGCCGGCTCTACCGGTGCGCACCTGCAAGTGGTCGAGCTGTCGCGCAGTGAAAACATGCTGACCGGTGAAACCACCACCGAGCAAAACCGCATTGAACTGCCGCAGATGACCGAAGCGGTGAAGAACATCTTCATCGATCCGCGCCAACAATGGCTGTACGTGATCAACGGCCGCGCCACTGCCGATGTCTTCAGCCTGCGGGACAAGAGCCTCAACGGCCGCTACAAGCTGTCCGAGAGCGCCGATACCGAAATCACCGCCGCTACCCAACTGGTTGGGGGGGTATCGCTGATCATAGGGGACTCCAAGGGCGGCCTGGCTCAGTGGTTCATGGCCCGCGACCCGGATGGTGAACAGCGCTTCAAGCAGATTCGTACCTTCCAGCTGGGTAAGGCAGCGATCGCTCAGATCGATGCCGAAGAGCGCCGCAAGGGTTTCATCGCTCTGGATGCCGACGGCAAGCTTGGCGTGTTCCACAGTACCGCGCACCGCACCTTGCTGGTCGAGCCGGTGGCCGAGGGTGCTGGCGTCCTGGCCCTTTCACCACGCGCCAACCGCATTGTCATCGAAGAAGGCGGCAAACTACTGCCGTTGAGCCTGCGCAACCCGCACCCTGAAATCTCCTTCAGCGCCTTGTGGGGCAAAGTCTGGTATGAAAACTACGACGCACCCCAGTACGTCTGGCAGTCGACGGCGTCCAACACCGACTTCGAGCCCAAGCTGAGCCTCTCGCCTCTGACCTTCGGTACGCTCAAGGCAGCATTCTACGCGATGATCCTGGCGGCCCCGCTGGCCATTGCCGCTGCCATTTATACCGCCTACTTCATGGCCCCTGGCATGCGCCGCAAGGTCAAGCCGGTGATCGAACTGATGGAAGCGATGCCAACGGTGATCCTAGGCTTCTTCGCCGGGCTGTTCCTGGCCCCTTACCTGGAAGGCCACTTGCCCGGCGTCTTCAGCCTGTTCCTGATCATGCCGCTGGGCATTCTGCTGACGGGCTTCGCCTGGAGCCGGCTGCCGGAGTCGATCCGCCTGCGTATCCCTGACGGCTGGGAAGCGGCGATCCTGATCCCGGTGATCCTGGCCATCGGCTGGTTCGCCCTGGCGGTCAGCCCATTGCTCGAAAGCTGGTTCTTCGGTGGTGACATGCGCCTGTGGATCACCAACACCCTGGGTATCCGCTATGACCAGCGCAACGCCCTGGTGGTCGGCATCGCCATGGGATTCGCGGTCATCCCTAACATCTACTCGATCGCCGAAGACGCCGTGTTCAGCGTGCCACGCAGCCTCACCCTGGGCTCTCTGGCCCTGGGCGCGACGCCATGGCAGACCCTGACCCGCGTGGTGATACTCACCGCCAGCCCAGGCATTTTCTCGGCATTGATGATTGGCATGGGCCGGGCAGTGGGCGAGACCATGATCGTGCTGATGGCCACCGGCAACACCCCGGTGATGGAGCTGAACCTGTTCGAGGGCATGCGCACCCTGGCCGCCAACGTGGCTGTGGAAATGCCCGAGTCGGAGGTGGGCGGTAGCCACTACCGTGTGCTGTTCCTCGCCGCCCTCGTGCTGCTGATGTTCACCTTCGTCATGAACACCTTGGCCGAGCTGATTCGCCAGCGTCTGCGCAAGAAATACTCGTCGCTTTGATAGAAAGGTAGCGATCCGTGAAAAAGGATTCCCTCAAAGGCTGGTTCAAAAGCGGCGCCCCAGGCGTCTGGATCAGCGGTGGCGCAGTGGCCATGGCGGTGATCATGACCGTCGGCCTGCTGGCAGTGATCGCCGTGCGCGGCCTGGGCCACTTCTGGCCGGCCGACCTGATTCAGGCCACTTACAAGGTGCCCGGCCAGGCTGACCTGGTGGTTATCGGCGAGGTGGTGCAAAAGGAAGAAGTGCCACGCGCACGCCTCAAAGGCGCCGGGTTGCCGGTGCCGGATGACGGCCCCGAGTTCATGACCCGAGAGCTGATCAAGGTCGGTAACCGCGACCTCAACGGCAGCGACTTCACCTGGGTGGTGGGCGAGTGGTTGTCGGACCAGCAGCACCCAGCCGACCTGATCGCCCTTGAGCGCCGCGAGTGGGGCAACTTCTACGGCTACCTGGTGAGCGTCAAGCAAGACGGCCGCGTGGTGGCCCAAGGCCCGGGGGCGTGGAACGAGCTGCAGGCTCGTCTCAAACGCGCCAACCAGCTCAATAGCGAGCTGCAAACCCTCGAGAAGAAAGACATCGGTGCCATCAACCATGGCCTGGAGCGCCTGCGTCTGCAGGGGCGCAAGCTGGAACTGGACGGCAAGCTGGACGCCGCCGCTCAGGCCGACATGGACGCCGAGCGCGCCGAGCTCAATAGCCGCTACAAGGCCATCGAAGAGCGCCTGCTCAGCCTGCACCAGGCGTTTGCCCGCGATAGCCTGGTGGCCCGTGACGGCAGTGGCCGAGAAGTCGAGATCAATCTGAGCAAGGTAGTGCACGCCATCCAGCCCAACGGCATGTCGGTGTTGAGCAAGCTGGGCACTTACTTCGCCAAGGTGTGGGAATTCCTCAGCGACGACCCGCGTGAAGCCAACACCGAAGGCGGGATCTTCCCGGCCATCTTCGGTACGGTGATGATGACCCTGATCATGGCCGTGATCGTCACGCCTTTCGGCGTACTGGCTGCTGTCTACCTGCGCGAGTACGCCCGGCAAGGCCCGGTGACCCGCTTGATCCGCATCGCCGTGAACAACCTGGCCGGTGTGCCGGCGATTGTCTACGGCGTGTTTGGCCTGGGCTTTTTCGTCTATGTGCTGGGTGGCTCTATCGACCGATTGTTCTTCCCTGAAGCGCTGCCGGCACCAACCCTGGGTACTCCAGGCTTGCTCTGGGCTTCGCTGACCTTGGCATTGCTGGCCGTGCCAGTGGTGATCGTGGCCACCGAAGAGGGCCTGGCGCGGATTCCGCGTACCGTACGCGAAGGGTCCCTGGCCTTGGGTGCGACCAAGGCCGAAACCCTGTGGAAGATCGTTTTGCCGATGGCGAGCCCTGCCATGATGACCGGCATGATCCTCGCCGTGGCCCGCGCCGCCGGCGAGGTGGCGCCGCTGATGCTGGTGGGGGTGGTCAAGCTGGCACCTTCGCTGCCTCTGGACGGTAACTACCCGTACCTGCACCTGGACCAGAAGATCATGCACCTTGGCTTCCACATCTATGACGTCGGCTTCCAGAGCCCGAATGTGGAAGCGGCACGCCCGCTGGTCTACGCCACTGCTTTGCTGCTGGTGCTGGTGATCGCCACGCTGAACCTGTCTGCCGTGTGGATCCGTAACCACCTGCGCGAGAAATACAAGGCGCTCGATAGCTAAGCCTGATGTGCAAGCGTGCCGCCTGCTAGCCAGGCGGCCCTGTGAAACGAATTGATAGCGTATGGAGTTGACCATGCAGCAAGAATCCCATACCCACGGCATCGATATGTCTGCCCTGGGCCGCGACAAGCAGAGCCTGCGCCTGGCCGAAGAAACCGTGGCCATCGAAGTCCCCGGCCTGAGCCTGTTCTATGGCGACAAACAAGCCCTGTTCGATGTGCAGATGAACATCCCCAAGCAGCGCGTGACCGCCTTCATCGGCCCGTCCGGCTGCGGCAAGTCGACCTTGCTGCGTACCTTCAACCGCATGAACGACCTGGTCGACGGTTGCCGCGTGGAAGGCGCGATCAATTTGTACGGCAACAACATCTATCGCAAGGGCGAAGACGTGGCTGAGTTGCGTCGCAGAGTCGGCATGGTGTTCCAGAAGCCCAACCCATTCCCCAAGAGCATCTACGAGAACGTGGTCTACGGCCTGCGCATCCAGGGCATCAACAAAAAGCGTGTGCTCGATGAAGCCGTGGAGTGGGCATTGAAGGGCGCTGCACTGTGGGACGAGGTCAAGGATCGCCTGCATGAGTCTGCCCTGGGCTTGTCCGGTGGCCAGCAGCAGCGCCTGGTGATTGCTCGTACCATCGCCGTGGAGCCAGAAGTGCTGCTGCTCGACGAACCCTGCTCGGCCCTGGACCCGATCTCGACGCTCAAAGTCGAAGAGCTGATCTACGAGCTCAAAGCCAAATACACCATCGTCATCGTGACCCACAACATGCAGCAGGCGGCCCGGGTTTCGGACTACACAGCGTTCATGTACATGGGCAAGCTGATCGAATTCGGAGACACCGACACGTTGTTCACCAACCCTGCGAAAAAGCAGACCGAGGACTACATTACCGGTCGTTACGGCTGATTCAGTCCAGATGACTACGTGGCATCTGTTGGAGCGGATTCACTTACCAAGCAGGCGGCCTGACACCGGCTTTGCCGGCGATCGCAGGTGAGCTGCTCCGACGGGGCCCGATACGAACCACTTGAAGCTTGCAGCTGCTTCGCGGAGCGAAACGATGATCAACAAAGAAAGCCTGACGCACCATATTTCCCAGCAGTTCAACGCCGAACTGGAAGAGGTGCGCAGCCACCTGCTGGCCATGGGTGGCCTGGTCGAAAAGCAGGTGAACGATGCCGTTACCGCGCTGATCGAGGCGGACTCGGGCCTGGCCCAGCAGGTGCGAGAAGTCGATGAACAGATCAACCAGATGGAGCGCAACATCGATGAAGAGTGCCTGCGCATCCTTGCCCGTCGCCAGCCTGCGGCCTCCGACCTGCGGCTGATCATCAGCATCTCCAAGTCGGTGATCGACCTCGAGCGCATTGGTGACGAGTCGACCAAGATCGCCCGCCGCGCTATCCAACTGTGTGAGGAAGGCGAGTCGCCCCGTGGCTACGTTGAGGTGCGACACATTGGCGACCAGGTACGCAACATGGTGCGCGATGCCTTGGATGCCTTCGCTCGCTTCGACGCCGACCTTGCGCTGGCGGTGGCCCAGTACGACAAGACCATCGACCGTGAGTACAAGACCGCGCTGCGTGAGTTGGTCACCTACATGATGGAAGACCCTCGTTCTATCTCCCGTGTGCTGAGTGTGATCTGGGTGCTGCGCTCGCTGGAGCGGATCGGCGACCATGCGCGCAACATCTCCGAGCTGGTGATCTACCTGGTACGCGGCACCGACGTGCGCCATATGGGCCTTAAGCGCATGAAGGCAGAGGTCGAAGGTAACGCAGGTGAAGCGGGTGAAAACGCTAATGTTCTGGGCAAAGCTGACGATAAATAAAGTTGCTCGTGAGCATCGACGCCCGGCCTGTGCCGGGCGTTTTCGTTGCTGGCAGAGCAAAACGGCAGGCACCCGCGAACGATGCGAAGAAGTCCCGGCGTGACCAAGAGTTGGCAAGTGGCCACCATTGCGCGGTAGGCTAGTCGGGTTCAAGAGGAGTATCGATGAGTAAAGTCAATGTGCTGGTCGTGGACGACGCACCGTTCATTCGTGACCTGGTCAGAAAGTGCTTGCGCAATGCCTTCCCTGGCATGGTCATCGAAGATGCGGTCAATGGTCGCAAGGCCATGGCCATGCTCGGCAAGGAGTCGTTCGACCTGGTGCTGTGCGATTGGGAGATGCCAGAAATGTCCGGCCTGGAGCTGCTGACCTGGTGCCGTCAACAGCCGCAGATGAAGGATTTGCAGTTCATCATGGTTACCAGCCGTGGTGACAAGGAGAACGTGATTCAGGCCATTCAGGCAGGTGTTTCCGACTTCGTCGGCAAGCCGTTCACCAACGAGCAGTTGCTGACCAAGGTGAAAAAAGCCCTGACCAAGATCGGCAAGTTGGAAAGCTTGATTGCTGGTGGGCCGGCACGGGTGAATTCTGCATTCGCCAACGATTCGCTCAATGCGTTGACCAGCGGCAAGCCGGAAGCCGCCAGGATGGCGGCGCCCGCAGCGGCGCCGGCAAAGCCATTGCTCAACCCGCCCAAGCCGCAGACCGCAGCAGCCGCGGCTCAAACCGGGCGTGGGCAGGGCCAACTGCGTCTGTCCAGTGGCACTCAGTCTTGCGTGATCAAAGCATTGAGCCTCAAGGAGGCGTTGTTGGTGGTGCGCCGTAGTGCAGCGCTGCCACAGGTGCTCGAGGGTGCGGTACTTGACCTGGAACAGGGTGAAAACGCCGAAGTGGCTCGCTTGAACGGCTATCTGCACGCCATCGCGGCCTTGGAGCCCAAGCCTGAGAGTGATTGGCTGCAGTTGACCTTCAAGTTCGTCGACCAGGATGCGCAGAAGCTCGACTACCTCTCGCGGCTGATCGCCCGCGGCACCCAGCAGAAGCATTTCACCCCCGGCGCCTGACCTGCTGTTGGAGCGGCAACGCCGCTCCAAAGGGGCGTTCCGACCAGTTGCACGACTGCCGTGCAATGGCGCTGCTAGTCTTCGACAGATAGTCACTGTCAAAAAGCCACTATCATGCCAGCCGCCGCCCGCTTGCTGTTGTTGTGTGCCTTGCTGTCGGCCTCGGCGTCGAGCTTGGGTGTGACGGTCTACAAGAGCGTCGATGATGCCGGTGTGGTGTCATATTCCGAGCGCTACAGCCCTGGCGCCAAAACCTTCGAACTTGGCGAGCCGATCCTCGACCAGATCGAGGGCAAGCTGCGCCTGCAGGCCGAAACCTTCCCCGGCGGGGTGCGTTTCATGGTGCGTAACGAGTCGTACGTGCCCATGCAGGTGGAGCTGTACATCGACAAACTGAACAACGCCTTCGGCGGCAACCAGCCGCGCCATGTCCGCATGGTGGTAGGGCCACGTTCGAGCAAGGTGCTCAGTTCTGTGCTGGCAGCGCCTGGCGGCCAACTGCAGTATGCCACCCGCTTTCAGTACGCCATGGGCGACCCGGCCCCGCGTTCACTGGCCTACCGCTACCCGTTCCCCTGGAAGGGTGGGCCTTTTCGCCTGACACAGGGGCCTAACGGCCGCTTTAGCCACTTCGGGCCGAAAAGCCGCTACGCCATGGACATTGCCATGCCCGAAGGCACGCCAATCATTGCCGCGCGCGGCGGCATGGTGGTGAAGGTGGAGAATGGCCAGAGTGGCCGGGGGACCAATCCAGGGGGCAATTTTGTGCGCATCTTGCACCCTGACGGCACCATGGGCGTCTACCTGCACCTGATGCAAGGGTCGGTGAAAGTGCATGAAGGGCAGCAGGTCGTGGTCGGGCAGGCCCTGGCCAAGTCTGGCAATACCGGCAATAGCACCGGCCCCCACCTACATTTCGTGGTGCAACGCAATGTGGGGCTGGCGCTGGAGTCGATACCGTTTCAATTCGACCGTCCACTTGGCGGGTTGCCGGACTTCACGGCCGGAAACCCGTGAGTAATCTTGCTAGAGTGTGATTTATAAGCTACAAATTGCCCATGAAGAGTATCAAGCAGACAGCCACCTACAGGAATTGGGAGCGCAAGCTACGGGACAAGCAGGCTAGGGCAATAATTGCTGCACGCGTTTTTCGCCTGGCGCATGGTTTGCTTGGTGATGTCCAGCCAGTGGGTCAAGGTATCAGCGAACTGCGTATCCATCACGGACCCGGTTACCGTATCTATTATCAGCAACGCGGTAATCAGTTGGTACTGTTGTTATGTGGTGGGGACAAGAGCAGCCAGTCGCGAGATATCGAGACAGCGAAATCACTGGCCAGCCAGTGGAGTGATGATGAATGAAAGAACAGTTTTATGATTACGACCCAGCCGAAGCGCTGACCGATGCAGAGTCCATTGCCATATTCATGGAGGATGCGTTTGAGACGGGTGACGCGGCGTATATTGCGCAGGCCCTCGGTGTAGTGGCCCGCGCTAAGGGTATGACCACTATTGCCACTGAGGCGGGGGTTTCCCGGGAGCATCTGTATCGGTCGTTCTCGGAGAAAGGTAACCCTACGCTCAAGACGATGTTGGCTGTGATGCGAGCGGTTGGTCTGGACCTGACCTCCCGCAGACACAGCAAACCTGCGCAGTGATACGAATAAACCAGCGGGGCCATCGAGCGGCCCCGCAAGTCAATCCAGCTTAAGCACCTTGGCCAGGACAATCTTGGGCCCTTTCATCTTCTTGATGATGATGCGCAGGCCTTCGACCTCCAGCGCTTCCTCTTCCTCAGGCACGCGCTTGAGGGTCTCGTAGACCAGGCCGGCGAGGGTTTCCGCCTCGATGTGGTCAAGGTCGACACCGAGCAGGCGCTCGACCTTGAACAGTGGCGTATCGCCGCGCACCAGCAACTTGCCTGGCTGATAGGCGAGGATGCCGCGTTCGGTCTTGCGGTGTTCGTCCTGAATGTCGCCCACCAGCACTTCCAGCACGTCTTCCATGGTCAGGTAGCCGATCACCTTGCCGTCGGCTTCCTCCACCAGCACGAAGTGCGCGCCGCCCTTGCGGAACTGCTCCAGCAACTGCGACAGCGGCATATGACGTGATACGCGCTCCAGCGGGCGGGCCAGGTCTTCAAGGTCGATGGTTTCGGGCAGGTGTTCGAGCTCGGCAAGCTCAAGCAGCAGGTCCTTGATATGCAGCAAACCCGTGAACTCCTCACGCGCGGCGTCGTACACCGGGTAGCGGCTGAACTTGTGCCGGCGCACCAGGGCGAGGATCTCTTTGAGCGGCGCATGGGCGTCGATGATGACCATGTCCTCACGGGAATTGGCCCAGTCCACCACTTCCAGTTCGCCCATTTCCACGGCAGAGGCGAGCACCCGCATGCCTTGGTCGCTTGGGTCCTGGCCACGGCTGGAATGCAGGATCAGCTTGAGCTCTTCACGGCTGTAGTGGTGCTCGTGGTGCGGGCCGGGCTCACCTTGGCCTGCGATGCGCAGGATGGTATTGGCGCTGGCGTTGAGCAGGTAGATGGCCGGGTACATGGCCCAGTAGAACAGGTACAGCGGCACCGCCGTCCACAGCGACAGCAGTTCGGGCTTGCGGATGGCCCACGACTTGGGCGCCAGCTCGCCGACCACGATGTGCAGGTACGAAATAACGAAGAACGCGACGAAGAACGACACCGCCTTGACCACTTCGGCGCTGTCCACGCCCAGGTAGGCTAGCAATGGCTCGAGCAGGTGGGCGAAAGCGGGTTCACCGACCCAGCCCAGGCCCAGCGAGGCCAGGGTGATGCCTAGCTGGCAGGCCGAGAGGTAGGCGTCGAGCTGGTTGTGGACTTTGCGCAGAATGCTGCCGCGCCAGCCATGCAGTTCAGCGATGGACTCCACGCGGGTAGCGCGCAGTTTGACCATGGCGAACTCGGCAGCAACGAAGAAGCCGTTGAGCAGTACCAGCAGGAAGGCAAAGAAAATCATGCCGAAATCGGCGAATAACGAGGCGAGGCTGAAACCAGGGGAAGGGTCCATGATGGAGTTTTTACGGGGTCCGTCTTAGCAATGGGGAGAAAAAAAGTGCCAGCTCTTGCTGGCACAGGGGGTTCAATGTAGCCGCTGGGGCTCTAAAAGCAAAGGGCTGCCAGATCGGCTCAACGCTTCAACTTTCGCGGCTGGCCAACTGAGCCGTAGAAAAATGGCAGGTGAATGTGCTGCCATGGCCCGGAACGCTGCTGATTTCCAGTTTGCCTCGATGGCGCATCAGCACGTGTTTGACGATCGCCAGCCCAAGCCCGGTCCCGCCGGTATTGGATGCGCGGCTGGAGTCGACCCGGTAGAAGCGTTCAGTCAGGCGCGGCAGGTGCTTGGCGTCGATACCCACCCCAGAGTCCTGCACCGAAAGGTGCGCGCCCTGATCGTCGCCCCACCAGCGAATGCGAATGCTGCCTTCGTCCTGGGTGTACTTGACCGCGTTGAACACCAAGTTGGAGAAGGCGCTGCGCAGCTCTGACTCGCTACCTTTCAAACGCAAGCCTGGTGCCGCCTCAAGGGTGATTTTCTGATTGCGTGGGCCAGACAGCGCTTGGGCATCGTGCTTGATCGCGGTGAGCAGTGCGTCGACCGCCACCGGCTGGTTGTCCGACGGGTAATCGGTGGCTTCCAACTTTGCCAGCAACAGAAGGTCGTTGAGCAGGGTCTGCATGCGTGAGCCCTGCTGGGACATCTGCTGCAATGCCCTGGCCCAGCGCGGATTCACATCTTCGACGTTATCCAGCAGGGTTTCCAGGTAACCGGTAATCACCGTCAGCGGTGTGCGCAGTTCGTGGGATACGTTGGCGACGAAATCCTTGCGCATTTGTTCGAGCTGGTGAATACGGGTGACGTCGCGCACCAGCATCAGATGCTCATTGTTGCCGTAACGGGTGATATGTAGCTGCACGCGCATGCGGTCATTGATCGGGGAGGGGATTTCCAGCGGTTCGGCGTAATTCTCTGCCTCGAAGTATTCCTTGAAACGCGGGTGGCGTACCAGGTTGGTCACCGGCTGGCCACCATCCTGGGGGGTCTTGAAGCCGAGCAGCGTCTCTGCTGCGCGGTTCCACCACTCCAGGTTGCCATCGCTGTCGAGCATGATCACCGCGTCGCGCAGGGCGGCAGTGGACTCCTGCACCCGGTCGATCACCGCCTGCAAGCGCCCGCGCACCCGCTGGTCGCGGCGTTGCAGGTGGTAGATGCTGTCGAACACCTCGCCCCAAAGCCCGTAACCATCCGGTGGTGCCTCGTCGGGTTGGTGATTGCGTAGCCAGTCATGCAGGCGCAACAGCTGCTTGAGGGTCCAACCCAGGTAGAGTGCCAGGCCAATGGCCAGGCTCCAGCCGTAATAGCCGCTGACCAGGCCACCGATCAGGCAGACGCTGATCAGCAGCAGCAGGTGGCGAATCAGGGTGGCGTGCCAGTTCTGGTTCAATTGACGGTCCTTGTACAGCGGCTTGCGGCTTGGTGCTGGTAGGCTCGATCAGCTTTTGGTCGAGAAGCGGTAGCCAGTGCCCCGGACGGTTTGTACCAGATTTTCGTAAGCCTCACCCAACGCCTTGCGCAGGCGACGGATATGTACGTCGACGGTGCGCTCCTCGACATACACATTACCGCCCCACACTTGATCCAGCAGCTGGCCACGGGTGTAGGCACGCTCCTGGTGAGTCATGAAGAACTGCAGCAAGCGATATTCGGTCGGGCCCATCTCGGCCGGCTTGCCGTCGATGGTCACGCGGTGGCTGATCGGGTCGAGCAGCAGGCCACCGACTTCGATCGGCGCTTCACTGTCGCTTGGGCCGGTGCGCCGCAGCACGGCCTTGAGCCGAGCAACCAGCTCCCGTGGGGAGAATGGTTTGGTGATGTAGTCGTCGGCACCCACTTCCAGGCCCTGGATCTTGTTGTCTTCCTCGCCCTTGGCAGTGAGCATGATGATCGGGATGTCACCGGTGAGCTCGTCGCGCTTGAGGCGGCGTGCCAGTTCGATGCCAGACGTGCCGGGCAGCATCCAGTCGAGCAGGATCAGGTCAGGCTTGCGGTCGACGATAATCGCGTGGGCCTGCTGGGAGTTTTCCGCCTCAAGGCAGTCATAGCCGGCCATTTCCAATGCAACGGCGATCATCTCGCGAATAGGCGCTTCGTCGTCGACGATCAGAATGTTTCTGCCAACCATGCTTAAAACCTCTCCCAGGATTCGTGTCTTGGCCCGCATTAGATAACGGAATTATTGCAGCTGTGTGACAGGGCGTTGGCCGTTCTGGCGACATTGCATGACTGCGCTAGGCTTCACAGGGCCGCCAAGGCGGTAAACAGGCTGCACTCTACCCCCCGAATTCACGGTGATTCCAATGACACGACATACGCTGAGCTGGATGGCCCTTTTCGCTGCAATCGCATTGCCGGGGGTGGCGTCTGCCCAACCTGCCATGGAGAAAGACGGCATGTTGGTCGACCACAAAGGCATGACCTTGTACACCTTCGCCAAAGATGCCGACGGCAAGTCGATGTGCAATGGCGACTGCGCGATGAACTGGCCTCCCCTGATGGCCGGGATGGACGAGAAGGCCGAAGGCAAATGGACGCAGATCAGGCGTGACGACGGCAAGATGCAATGGGCCTACGACGGCAAACCGCTCTATACCTTCGTAAAGGACAAGAAAGCCGGAGACATGACCGGTGATGGCATGAAGGACGTCTGGCACGTTGCCAAGCCCTGAGAGCACCGCTTAACCCCGCCTCAGCCCTGAGAGACGGCTTTAGCCGCGAAGTACGCAATGCGGTGCACCGCATCGGCTGCGCCGGTGTGGGCGGCTAGAGCTGCTCTGGGAAGCATGCGCAAGCTTTCAGATGACCTCAACCCTGTAGCAGCGTTAGCCGCGAATCTGGGTAGCTAGCGTAGTGCGTAATCCAGCACCACCCCGATGAACACCAGCAACCCCGCCCAATGATTGTGCAGAAATGCCTTGAAGCATGACTCCCGGTCCCGCTTGCGCGTCGATCGGTACTCCCATGCAAAGCACGCCGCTGCGCCGAGCAAGCCCAGGTGGAACCAACCACCGAGCTCGAAGCGGCTGCCGGCCAGCAGCAAGCAGCCCAATGATAAAAGCTGCAAGGTCAGGATGATCGTGCGATCCGCGTCGCCGAACAGGATTGCGGTCGACTTCACCCCGATCTTCAGGTCGTCGTCGCGGTCGACCATGGCATAGTAAGTGTCGTAGCCCACGGTCCACAGCAAGTTGGCGATGTACAACAGCCAGGCACTGGCCGGCAACTCGCCTCCGGCTGCGGTGAAGGCCATGGGGATGCCCCACGAGTAGGCCGCACCCAGCACTACCTGGGGGTAGTAGGTGTAGCGCTTCATGAACGGGTAACTAAAGGCAAGGGCCACGGCGCCGAAGGACAGCCACACGGTGCGGCTATTGGTGCACAGCACCAGCAGAAAACTCACACCCACCAGAATCGCGAACAGAGCCAATGCCTCGCGCGGCTTGACCCGGCCACTGGCAAGCGGGCGATCGGCGGTGCGCTTCACATGGCCATCGACCTTGCGGTCGGCGAAATCGTTGATGCAGCAACCGGCAGCGCGCATCAGCACCACGCCCAGGCCGAATATCAGCACGTTGCTCAGGGTGGGCGAGCCTTGCCCGGCGATCCATACCGCAGTCAGGGTCGGCCACAACAGCAGGTAGATACCGATCGGCCGGTCCATGCGGCTAAGCTGGACGAAGTCCCAGGCCCTTGGATGCAGGCGGTTGAGTGATTTGAGCAAGTGCAGGTACATCAGCGGTTTTCCTCCTCGGCCGCTTGCCACAGGGCAGGCAGAAACACCTCGGCCACCAGCAGCTCCAGGCCGTCACGTGCGAAGCGTGAGCGGCGACCCCATAACCCCTCTTGCCGGACATCGGCTGGCAGCCAGGTATGTGGGTAGCGGCACACCTCGATGGGATGGCGGATGAACGCCTGATCGCAGAAGAGTATCTCGCCCAGTGAACGGCTACCCAGCGTTTCCAGGTCCAGGCCACCGCTTTCCAGGGCGCTGCGGCTGGCCACGCTGCGGGCGAACACCCACGGCTGGCCATGCCCGCGCAGAAACACCTCGCGCACCCACCCTTCGGCGCCTGGGGCGATGTTCAGGGCCAGGCATTCGTCTTCGCGCAGCGGTTGCCAGCCTTCGAACAGGGGGGTGACACTGAAGTGGTCCAGGGAAAGCCGGATCAGACGGCGAGTCAAGGAGCCTTCGTCGAACAGCCAGTCCAGGGTTGGCCGGTCGATGTCAGTGGCCAGCTGTGAATACGCCAGCCACGCGACAGCGGCTGCTTGCGGGGATTCGTACGACACGTCGGTATGCTTGATGACAGCCAGAGAGGCGGCGAGCTTAGCATGATTGCCCTGACTGCTTGCATAATGCCGGCCTACAACAAAACCTTCTCTACACCGAGGAAAAACCTGATGAAAAAGTGGCAATGTATCGTCTGTGGCCTGATCTATGACGAAGCCGAGGGTTGGCCAGACGACGGCATCCCGGCGGGCACCCGCTGGGAGGACGTGCCGGCAGACTGGTTGTGCCCTGACTGCGGTGTGGGCAAAAGCGATTTCGAAATGATCTCCATCGGCTGAGAAAGGAAACTGCGCCATGACGTCCCCCGTGGTAATCATCGGTACCGGACTGGCCGGCTACAACCTGGCCCGTGAATTTCGCAAGCTCGATGGCGACACGCCGTTGCTGCTGATTACCGCCGACGATGGTCGCTCCTATTCCAAACCCATGCTTTCCACAGGCTTCGCCAAGCAAAAGGACGCCGATGGCCTGTGCATGGCCGAGCCTGGGGCCATGGCCGAGCAACTGAAAGCCGAAGTCCGCACTCATACCCGTATCAGCGGGATCGATCCGGGTCATAAGCGCGTTTGGGTTGGTGAAGAGTCCATCGTCTATCGAGATCTGGTGTTGGCCTGGGGAGCCCAGACCGTGCAGGTGCCGATTGCAGGCGAGGCTGGCGATCGCGTGTTCCCGATCAATGACCTGGAGGATTACGCACGCTTTCGTGCCGCCGCCAAGGGCAGGCAGCGTGTGCTGATCCTCGGTGCGGGCCTGATTGGCTGCGAATTTGCCAACGACATGCGCTTGGGTGGCTTCGAGGTGGACGTGGTAGCACCTTGCGAGCAAATCATGCCGACCTTGCTTCATCCGGCTGCTGCTTCGGCCGTGCAGGCCGGTTTGCAGGGCTTGGGCGTGCGCTTTCACCTGGGGTCGGTGCTCAACCGTCTGGAGCAGGCTGGCGACAACTTGCAGGCGCATTTGTCCGACGGGCAGTTGATCCCTTGCGACTTGGTGGTTTCGGCCATTGGCCTACGCCCACGCATCGACCTTGCCGCAGCAGCGGGCCTTCAGACCAACCGTGGCGTGGTGGTGGACCGCGAGCTGCGCACCTCGCACAGCAATATCTTCGCCCTCGGCGACTGCGCTGAAGTGGACGGCATCAACTTGCTGTACGTCATGCCATTGATGGCCTGCGCCCGCGCTTTGGCCCAAACCCTTGCCGGTAACCCGACGGCGGTCGCCTATGGGCCTATGCCAATAACCGTGAAGACTCCAGCTTGCCCCTTGGTGGTGTCGCCACCGCCTGCGGGGCGTGATGGGAATTGGCTGGTCGAAGGGCAGGGCAGCGACCTGAAAGTGCTCTGCCGCGCCCCTGACGGCGAATTGCTCGGCTACGCCCTGACCGGCAGCGCAGTCATGGAAAAACTCGCGCTGAATCGGTTGCTGCCTCCCGTGATGGCGTGAATGACGGGCGTTCTGTCGGATTTATCCTGTTGATCCCAGCACAATGGCCGCCCCGATACTGGCGCGGCCTTGGCCGGCATGCCATTCTCAGTTGCGTCTGCCGCAGATTAGAGCCTGCGGTGCCTTGAACGCTGCTCCAATGGCAGCACGGCATAACAACAAGAAATTCCGTCAAAGAGGCTTCACTATGCGTAAACCAGAACTCGCCGCTGTCATTGCTGAAAAAGCCGACCTGACCAAGGAAAAGGCCAACCAGGTGCTGAACGCCATTCTCGACAGCATTACCGGTGCCTTAGACAAGGACACGGTCACCCTTGTCGGTTTCGGTACTTTTGAAAAACGTCACCGTGGCGCCCGCACTGGCAAGAACCCGCAAACCGGTGAACCGGTGAAGATCAAGGCCAGTAATACCGTTGCCTTCAAGCCTGGAAAAAACCTGCGCGACAGCGTTAATGCCCCCGCCAAGCCTGCCAAGCCTGCCAAGAAAAAGTGACTTGCGGCTGACCGTGCGTTGACCAGACGGGCGCCCAACGGCGCCCGTCATGCGTTCTCAGGGCTGATTGTTTCGAAATTGCATAATTGGTCCAGGAAAAGGATAGACTGCGCGCTTCAGTCATTTTTGAATCGAGGCGCGTTGATGAAGTTTCGCTTTCTTCTCTGGGCCATGGGGCTGTTGATGGCCAGGGCCAGCCGCAACAACCCAGCGTTTCAGCAGCAACTCAAGGGCAAGGACCTGGTATTCCAGATGCAGACGCTGGACGGCAAAGTAGCGCGGCACTTCATCGTCAGCGGCGAGCGTATCAGCAGCAAGGGTGGCAGCTACCCCCAGCCAGCCTTCGCCATCGCCTTCAAGGACGCAGCCTACGGCTTTGCCACTATGCAGGCCGGTAACAAACAGCTCGCGTTCATGCAGGGCATTCAAGACAAGAACATCCAGATCAAGGGCAATCCGGCGCTGGTGATGTGGTTTCAAGGGCTGATGAAATACCTGAAACCTAAGAAAAGCTGATCAACGACGACCTCGTACTCGGTGGAGCAACCTTAGTGGGCTACCCGCGAATGCGCCTGTGTTCGATCACAGTCCTCGCGGCTAAACCCACTCCAAAGGCGCCTGCTATGCCATCAGTGCGGAGCGTTGAGCTGCGAAGCCAGATCTCGTAGTAAAGCCTCAGCTTCAAGCACTTTGTTCACCACGTCGTCGGCCTTTTCCCGGCTAATGCCCAGGCGACTGAGCAGCTCATCCGGGATCTGTTCTTGCGGCCCCGAGCCTATACCGCGGGCACGCAACAGGCGGGTCGCCAGGCATACCAGGTTCGGATAGGCCGAGAACTCGCCGTCATAGGCCGGATCATGCTGAAACCGCAGCGCGGTAGACAGTTCTTCAGGCATGTCCCACAGCTTCATCAGCCAGGCGCCGATCTGCTCGCGGCTGATTCCCAGCAGATGCTGTTCCACGAAGGTGTGGTTCAGGTGAGGGTTGACCTCCAAATGCCGGCAAATCAGCGAGAAATGTGGCGGAAAGACGTGCGCCAGCAATAAATAGCCGAAGTTGTGCAGCAGCCCGGCGAGGTAGGTCAGGCCAGCCTCAGGGCGTTCGGCGCGGGGCATCGCACGGGTCAGGCCTTCGATGATGGCAGCGGTGTAGATCGACTGCTGCCAGTATGGCGTGGCCTGCTGCGGGTTGTCCTTGGGCAGGCTCAGGGTCTTGCCCAGAGCAAGGCCCAAGGCCAGGTTGATCACCAGGTCGAAACCCAGCACGCGGACGATGGCGTCCTCCACAGAGCGGATTTTGCCCGGCGACGCGTAGTAGGGCGAAGCGGCCCAGCTGACCACCTGGGCGGCCAGGGCTGGGTCGGTTTCAACTACACCGGTGATGTCGTCGATGCTGGCGTTAGGGTCGACCCGCAGTTTGATGATCTTTTGCGCGGTATCGGCCAATGGCGGGATTTCGATGGTTTCTTCCAGGCGCTTCTGAATGCGCCGGGCAGTGAATGCCTGGACAGCCTGGGTGATTTCCTTTGGGTCGTCATCCGGGCGGTCGAGGTTGGGGCGAATGTCGCGCACAGGTTGACCGAAGCTGCCGGCGCTAGCCTTGGCGAGCATTCGCTTGTAGTCGTCACGATGAATTTTCAGCAGCAAACCGGCTTCACCGGATTGAATCAGCAGGTATTGGGCGTCGAGCAATTTGCCTTCGTACAAGCACGGCGAGCTGGTCAGCGCTGGGATGGCCGGCAGAGCCTTGAGCTGGTGTTTGTCCAGCATCTGCTTCAGGCGCGGCACGGGTACGGCCTTGAGTTTACGGCCTGTCAACTCTTCAAGACGGTTGAGGTCCAGCAGCTTGCTATGGGGGAACAGCACCAGCAATGCACCGATCTCGTCATCAAGAAGAATCGCCTGCACCCGAGACTCGGCCGGCAGCTCAGAGTGCTCAGGCACCTCTTCGAAGCCCACGCGAAGTTTTTCGAGCAACAGCCGGATAACAGACGGTGCGTGTGGGGTTGCGGTGTCCAAGGCAACTTCAGTCATGGTCTGTATCCACAATTTCTTTTAAACGCGAAGTATAACCAGTCTGGTGGCAAGACTGGATCCATTCTGGGACTGTCGTCACACTTGGCCATATTGCTGGCCATGGCGCAGCCATCGATCGAGCAACGGGCTGACATGGTCCGGCCAGCGAGCCAGCAGGGCTTGAGCCGCGTCGCGTACCGCAGGGAGCAGGTCGGCATCGCGCATTAGATCGGCTACCTTGAACTGCAACAGCCCAGTCTGGCGCGTGCCCAGCATCTCGCCGGGGCCCCGCAACTCCAGGTCTTTCTCGGCGATGATGAAGCCGTCGTTGGTTTCGCGCATGATGCCCAGGCGTTCCCGCCCGATCTGTGACAGCGGTGGGTGGTAAAGCAACACACAGTGGCTGACCGCGCTGCCGCGGCCAACCCGGCCGCGCAGCTGGTGCAACTGAGCCAGGCCCAGGCGCTCGGGGTTCTCGATGATCATCAGGCTGGCATTGGGTACGTCGACGCCGACCTCGATCACCGTGGTGGCCACCAGCAATTGCAGTTCGCCCTGTTTGAACTGCGCCATGACCTCGGCCTTTTCGGCAGGTTTCATGCGGCCGTGAATCAGGCCCACGCGCAATTCGCCCAGTGCACTGCCCAGCTCTTCGAAGGTGCTCTCGGCCGCCTGGCAGGTGAGCTCTTCGGACTCTTCGATCAAGGTACACACCCAATAGGCCTGGCGCCCCTCGGCGCAGGCAGCGCGGACCCGTTCGACCACCTCGAAGCGGCGGCTATCGGCGACCAGCACGGTGTTGACGGGCGTGCGCCCTGGCGGCAGCTCGTCGAGGACCGAGGTGTCGAGGTCGGCGTAGGCGCTCATGGCCAAGGTGCGGGGGATCGGCGTTGCGGTCATGATCAGCTGGTGCGGGCACAGCTCGCCAGCCACGCCTTTCTTGCGCAGGGCCAGGCGTTGCTGCACACCGAAGCGGTGCTGCTCGTCGATGATCGCCAGCGCCAGGTGCTTGAAGCGGACTTCTTCCTGAAACAGTGCGTGGGTGCCAACTACCATTGGCGCACCCCCGGCAATCTGCTCCAAGGCGCTGGCGCGGGCCTTGCCCTTGAGCTTGCCGGCCAGCCAGGCCACTTCGATGCCTAGCGGCTCCAGCCAGCGCTTGAAAGTGATGTAGTGCTGCTCGGCAAGGATTTCTGTAGGTGCCATCAGCGCCACCTGATAGCCGGCTTCCAGGGCCTGCAGTGCGGCAAGGGCAGCAACTACGGTCTTGCCGGCGCCGACATCGCCTTGCACCAGGCGCAACATGGGTTCGTGCTGGCTCAGGTCGTAGGCAATTTCTTTGGCCACTCGGTGCTGCGCTCCGGTCGGCTGAAAGCCCAGGTTGGCCAGGTATTGCGCCTGCAGGCGTTTGGCCGGGGGCAGCACTGGTGCACGCAGGCAACGCAGGCTTTCGCGAAGGCGTTGCTGCGACAACTGATGGGTCAGCAGTTCTTCGAAAGCCAGGCGGTGTTGGGCCCAGTGCTGGCCTTCGGCGAGCTCGTCAAGATCGGCGTCTGCCGGTGGGTTGTGCAGGTAGCGGATGGCATCGTCCAGTGGCGCCAGGTGGTAGTCGCGGGCCAACTCATCGGGCAGCCAATCGGGCAGGCTGCGCGGGCCGAGCATGGCCAGGCTCTGCTGGCAAAGCACCCGCAGGCGTTGCTGGGTAAGACCTTCGGTGGAGGGGTAGATCGGTGTCAGGGTCTGCTCGACCGGTGGCGGTGGCTCGTCGCCGTTGAGCGCTCGGTATTCGGGGTGGTAAATCTCAAGGCCCGAGGCGCCAGGGCGAGCTTCCCCATAGCAGCGCAGATGGGTACCGCGCTTGAGGCCTTCTTTCTGCGCATTGCTGAAGTGATAGAAGCGCAGGCTCAGCACACCGGTACCGTCACCCAAGCGCACCACCAGGCTGCGGCGCTTGCCCATGGTCACGTCAGCGCCGCTGACCACGCCCTCGATCACTGCGTCCTGGCCAGGCCGCAGTTGGCCGATGGGCACCACGCGGGTGCGGTCCTGGTAACGCAGGGGTAGGTGGAACAGCACATCCTGAAGGTTTTCCAGGCCCACCTTGGCGAGCTTTTCCGCCATGGCATCGCCTACGCCCTTGAGCGCCGTGACCGGAACCTTCGACAACTCCGTCATGAATCAGGCCGTTTGTTGCGCAGGTGATTTGGCCACCGAGCACAGGCGTATCGAGTCGGCGAGGATCTCGATGGCCTTGGGCCGGGGGAAGCTGGCGCGCCAGGCGATGGCTACGGTTCGGAAGGGTGCTGGCGCAGTCAACGGACGCACCTCGATGACCCCAGGTGCATAGTGATGGCTGTGCACGGCCGACAGCGGCAGGATCGAAACACCCAGCCCTGAGGCAACCATGTGGCGGATGGTTTCCAGCGAGCTGGATTCGACCGTGGTGTGCTTGGACCCTTCACCTCCTTTGTTCAGCGTCGGGCAGGCTTCCAGCACCTGGTCGCGGAAGCAGTGGCCCTCGCCGAGCAGCAGCAGGCTCTTGTCGTTGAGCAGGGCGGTGTCGATGGTCTTCTTGGCCGTCCAGGGATGGTCGGCGGGCATCAGCGCACAGAACGGTTCATCGTACAGCGGCAGGGTCAGCACATCGGCTTCGTTGAACGGCAAGGCGATGATAACTGCGTCCAGCTCGCCGTTGCGCAGCTTCTCGCGCAGTACATGGGTGAAGTTTTCTTCGATGTACAACGGCATCTGCGGTGCAACGCGATGCAACTGCGGGATCAGGTGCGGGAACAGATATGGGCCGACGGTATAGATGGCACCGACCTTGAGCGGCGCGGTGAGCTGATTCTTGCCGGCTTGAGCCAGTTCACGAATGCCCTGCGCCTGCTCCAGCACCTTTTGTGCCTGAGCCACGATGCTTTCGCCGACCGGGGTAAGGCGCACGGCGCTTTTGCTGCGCTCGAAAATCAGTACACCAAGCTCGTCCTCGAGCTTTTTCACGCCAACCGACAGGGTGGGTTGGCTGACGTGGCAGCGCTCGGCGGCATGGCCGAAGTGCTGCTCCTGAGCGAGCGTGACGATGTAGCGTAATTCTGTGAGGGTCATAACGTGCGTCCATGAAGTTGCGAGCCCAGCATAGCGGCTGCAATCGATAGACGCACGTTATCAGAGTTGCCGGTTTGTGACAGAAACAAAAAATATCAGCGGCGGTCCAGTGAGTAGACGAATGGTGCGACTACTTCAATGGTGCCGTTGGTCAGCAACTCGGCCGGTGGCTTGGGCACCGTGCCAGCTCGGCGGATCATTTCCAACGTCGCCCGGTCCAGTGATGCGCTACCAGAACCGCCTGCCAGGGTGTACGACACCACCTTGCCCTCGGCGTCGACCACGAAACGCAAGCGGTTGATACCTTGCAGGCCGCGGCGGCGAGCGTCTTCGGGGTAGCGCTTGTACTTGGCCAGATGGCGCAGCAGGTCGCTCTGCCAGGTCGGCAGCGCTTTACTGTTGGCGGCGATGCTGGGGGCCGGTGCTGCCGATTTTTGCGGTGGCGTGTTGCTTGGCGGCGTGTCGGCTACCTGCTCTTTGGCCGGTGGCTCATCCTTTGGCGGCTCAGGCTTCTTCACAGGCTTGGGCGGCTGAGGCTTGGGCTTTGGCTTGACCGGCTTGGCGACGGCGATCTTCGGTTTGGGCGCCTCGGCCACCTTCGGCAGTGGCGGTTCTTCGACCGGTGCCGGTGGCTGCGGGGCGGCTTTCGGAGGGGGCGGTGGCGCAGGCTCAGGCAGCGGCGCCAGCTCGACCATCATCGCTGCCGGTGGCAGTTCGATGGCCTGGGGCACCGACCAGTTGAGCGTCAGCAGCACGGCGACCACGTGCACGCCCAGCACGATCGCCAGGCTGACAGCGTAGCGCGCCACGTTTGAGCGCGGTTTCGTCATTTCTTGGCTGCCGTCTCGAGACCTACCAGACCGACCTTGAGGTAGCCGGCCGCGCGCAGGTTGTTCATCACTTCCATCAGGTCACCGTAATCCACGCCCTTGTCGGCCTGGAAGAAGATGGTGGTTTCCTTGTCGCCCTTGGTCTTGGCGTCGAGCATCGGGCCAAGCTGTGCCGGAGCGAGCACCTGATCGTCGCCGATATACAGCTTCTGGTCGGCCTTGACGCTGACGAACACCGGTTTCTCGGGCCGTGGCGCCGGCTTAGCGGTCGATGCCGGTAGGTCGACCTTGATGTCCACCGTGGCCAAGGGCGCTGCAACCATGAAGATGATCAGCAGCACCAGCATCACGTCGATGAACGGCGTTACGTTGATTTCGTGGTTTTCGGCGAGGTCGTCGCCACCTTCGTTCAGATGCAGGCCCATGGCTTACCCCACTTTCACCATGTGCGGGGCGGCGCGCTCGCTGCCTTGGTGGTCCAGGTCGCGGCTGACCAGCAGCAGCACCTGGGCAGAGGCGTCGGACACCTGCGCCTTGTAGCCGGCGATGGAACGGGCGAAGACGTTGTAGATGACCACTGCCGGAATCGCTGCGACCAGGCCCAGGGCGGTAGCCAGCAGGGCTTCGGCGATACCTGGGGCAACCACGGCCAGGTTGGTGGTCTGGGTTTTGGCGATGCCGATGAAGCTGTTCATGATGCCCCATACGGTACCGAACAGGCCCACGAATGGCGCGGTAGACCCGATGGTGGCAAGCACGCCGGTGCCGCTGCTCATGGCCCGGCCGCTGGCCGCTACCAGGCGCTCCAGACGGAAGCTGACGCGCTCTTTGATGCCTTCCTTCTCGCGGGTGTTGGCCGACAAACGCATCTCTTCGAGAGCGTCATGGACCAGGGTATGGGCCAGGGTGCCTTCTTTATTGGAGACATCGCTGGCTTCTTTGAGGCTGACCGACTTCTTCAACGCAGCGATTTCGCCACGCAAGCGGCGCTTGGCGCCCATTAGCTCGAAGCCCTTGGCGATCCAGATGGTCCAGGTGATGATCGAAGCGATGGCCAAGCCGATCATCACGATCTTCACGACGATATCGGCGTTCTTGTACATGCCCCATGGCGAAAGGTCGTGAGCCATGCCCAGCGAGGTATCTTCAACCAGCTGCTCAACGGCCGGGTCGGCGGCAGGTGCATTGGGCGCTGAGGTGGCCTGGCCTTCGGCGGCGGGCGCTGCCGGTGCTGCTGGAGCGGCTGCGGCTGCAGGCGTTGCGGCATTGGCGGCAGGCTCATCGGCCATGGCTACCGGGGCCAGCACCAGGCTGAACAGCAGCGCGGCAATGGCGCGCCAGGCGCGCGACGGGTTTGGCGAAGCGGAGGGTTGAGTACGTGTCATGCTAGCCGGACCTGATGAAGAAGAAAGTGTGTGTTCTCCAAGGCCTCGAGGTAGGCCGAGAACAGATAGGGGTGCCATTATTGCAAGTAATTCTTGTTAACAAAAGTAATATTGTTGCTTTATCAACCCGAGGTCTAGCCGTCTATCGTGTAATCCGGCTAGCCTGACCCTTTGCTTCAGGGAGTTTTTCGATGTCAGGCCTTAGCGCGCTTATCGTGGGATGTGGTGATGTAGGCGGCCGGTTGGCCTGCCAGCTGCTGGCCAAAGGCTGGCAGGTCAGCGGTCTGCGCCGCTCTGTCGGGCAGCTTCCAGCGGGCGTTGCACCGATTGCCGCCGACCTGTCGGACCCGAGCATCCCGCAGGCCTGGCCGCAGCATTCGCCGGACTATCTGGTCTATTGTGTAGCTGCCAGCCAGCATGACGAGGCGGGCTATCAGGCGGCCTACGTCGACGGCCTGCGCCATGTGCTGGCGTGGCTTGCCCTGCGCGGCCAGCGCCCCCGCCGTCTGCTATTCGTCTCCAGCAGCAGTGTATTCGCTCAGAAGGACGGCCAATGGGTCGACGAATCGGCCGCCACCGAGCCTGAAGGCTATTCCGGCAAGGTTATGCTGCAGGCCGAGAGGTTGGCGCTGGCAAGTGGCATACCTGCCAGTGTGGTGCGCCTTACGGGTATCTACGGGCCGGGCCGCGAGTGGCTGCTGAGCCAGGTACGTCAAGGCTATCGGGTAGTCGAGCAGCCGCCGCTGTACGGTAATCGGATTCATGCAGAAGATGCGGCAAGCCTGATGGCTTTTCTCTTGCAGGCCGATGCCGACGGCGTGGCGCTGGACGATTGCTACATTGGTGTCGACGACGACCCGGCGCCCCTGGCCGAAGTGGTGGGCTGGTTGCGGGGGTACCTTGGGGTCACCCAGTGGTCCGACGAACAGCGCGTGCGGCGTACCGGCAGCAAGCGCTGCAGCAACGCCCGAGCACGGGCGTTGGGTTGGGTGCCTGAGTATCCAAGCTACAAGGAAGGCTATGCAGCAATCCTGGCAGGCCAGCGCTGATCGATGAGCCAGCGCCGGCCCGGCTCAAGTCGGGCGTTAGTCCCGTTCCAGCACCCACTGCTGCGCCCCTGGCGACAACTGCGGAATCTCATCTGCCTGGGCGGTATTAACTGCCTGGTAGATGGTCAGTTTGTTGCCGTCACGCTTGAAAATGAACGGCGCGCCGCGCTGGTTGCGCTCCAGCCACAGGCTATCGTTGCTGCCACCCATGCTGGCGCAGTCGCCGGCCAGGCACAGGGCGAAACGATCCGGGCCTGGCAGCCCGGTGACAGTGCCGGTATCGCTGAAGCGAACGATACCGCCTTTGCCCTGACCTTCGAGGACCTTCCAGTCACCACCGAGGTAGGCCTGGTAAAGCGCCTTCTCAAAGCTAGCGCCCAGTGGCGTGTTACCGGGCTGTTCGACGCGCACGAAGGTTTGTTCGGCACCGCTCTGGCTGATGGCTTTGAGCTCGTCGCCATCGAGCTCTAGCTGTTCGGTCTGGCCGCCCTCGAAGCTCGCTTGCCAATTTTTCTGGTTGGCGCTGAGCTGGCCGTCAGCCGCCTCGAAGCCGTTGCTGTAGCTGGCCTGCTGATGCGCAACGTCGAGCTTCCATTCGAAGATCGGGCCGTTTTCGTTCAGTGCTTGGCGCAGGCTGCCGCCTTTGTTGGCGGCCTTGATGGCCTCCTGGTTGATCCAGGTACCGTTGAAGTCTTCAGGTTTGTGGCTGGCGCAGCCGCCCAGAAGCAGGGCTGCCAACGCGAGGGGCAGTGCTTGTCGCATGACGGGATAACCTTGCAAAAGAGAGTGACGGGCATGGCGCCCGTCACCAGGGGCGTCATTCGATGACCAGGATGGCATCCATTTCGACCTGGGCGCCTTTTGGCAGCGCGGCTACGCCGATGGCGGCGCGAGCGGGGTACGGCTGTTCGAAGTAGCGGCCCATGACTTCATTGACCTTGGCGAAGTGGCTCAGGTCGGTGAGGAAGATGTTCAGCTTGACGATGTCCTTGAACGAACCGCCTGCTGCTTCAGCCACGGCCTTGAGGTTTTCGAACACCTGCACGGTCTGGGCTTCGAAGCCCTCGACCAGTTCCATGGTCTTTGGGTCGAGGGGAATCTGCCCTGACATGTAGACAGTGTTGCCGGCCTTGATCGCCTGGGAGTAGGTGCCGATAGCGGCAGGGGCCTTGTCGCTGTTGATGACGGTCTTGCTCATGATGACTCCTTGCGGTTGGCGGACTACGTACGCATGCGGGTGATGCGGACCACGCCGGTCAAGGTACGCAGCTTCTTGATCACACGTGCCAGGTGCACACGATCATGCACGCTGACCACCAGTTGGACCACGCTGATACGGCCGTCGCGTTCGTCCATGCTGATCTTCTCGATGTTGCCGTCCGCCGCGTTGACGCTGCTGGCCAGCAACGCAATCAGGCCGCGCTGGTGTTCAAGCTCGACACGCAGCTCGACGTTGAATTCGCCAGCGATGTCCTTGGCCCAGGAAAGCTGTACGCACTTTTCCGGGTTGTGGCGGATTTCACTGATATTGCGGCAGTTTTCCAGGTGCACGACCATGCCCTTGCCTGCAGACAGGTGGCCGACGATGGGGTCGCCCGGGATGGGTGTGCAGCACTTGGCATAGCTCAAGACCAGGCCTTCGGTGCCGCGAATGGCCAGCGGCCCTTCCGGCGCCGGCAGCTGTTCGCCTTCGGCAGAAAGCAGCCGGCGAGCGACCACGTAGGCCATGCGGTTGCCCAGGCCTATGTCTTCGAGCAGGTCTTCGATCAGCTCCAGGCGGTATTCGGCCAGAATGGCCTGGACGCGTTCCTGAGGGATTTTTTCAAGGCTGCTGTCGAAGCCGGTTAGCACTTTATTCAGCAGGCGCTCGCCAAGGCTGATCGACTCCGAACGGCGCTGCTGCTTGAGGGCATGGCGAATGTGTGTGCGCGCCTTGCCAGTGACCACGAAGTTGAGCCACGCCGGATTTGGCCGTGCGCCAGGGGCGCTGACGATTTCAACCGTCGAGCCGCTTTGCAGCGGTTCGGACAGTGGTGCCAGGCGGCGGTTGATGCGGCAGGCGATGCAGCTGTTGCCCACGTCGGTATGCACCGCGTAGGCGAAGTCGACGGCGGTGGAGCCCTTGGGCAGCTCCATGATCCGGCCTTTTGGCGTGAACACGTAGACCTCGTCCGGGAACAGGTCGATCTTCACGCTTTCGATGAATTCCAGCGAGTTGCCAGCGCGCTGCTGCAGCTCGAGGATGCCCTTGACCCACTGCCGGGCGCGGGCGTGGTTGCCCTTGGGCTGCTCGTCTGCGTTGGACTTGTACAGCCAGTGGGCAGCGATACCATTGTTGGCCATTTCTTCCATTTCGCGGGTGCGAATCTGGATTTCGATGGGCACCCCGTGCATGCCGAACAGCGTGGTATGCAACGACTGATAGCCGTTGGCCTTGGGAATCGCGATGTAATCCTTGAAGCGCCCGGGCAGCGGCTTGTACAGGTTGTGCACCGCGCCGAGCACACGGTAGCAGGTGTCTACCTTGTCGACGATGATGCGGAAGGCGTAAACGTCCATGATCTCGTTGAAGGCGCGGCGCTTGCCCCGCATCTTCTTGTAGATGCCGTAGAGGTGTTTCTGCCGGCCGCTGATCTCGCCTGCAATACCATCGGCTGCCAGGCAATTGGCCAGCGATTGCTCGATTTTGGCGACGATCTCTTTACGGTTGCCGCGCGCGCTTTTCACCGCCCGGTGAATCAGCGACGAACGCATCGGGTGCATGGCTTTGAAGCCAAGGTCCTCGAACTCCACGCGCACCGTATGCATGCCTAGACGGTTGGCGATGGGGGCGTAGATCTCGAGTGTTTCCTTGGCGATGCGCCGGCGTTTTTCGCCGGACAGCACTTCCAGAGTGCGCATGTTGTGCAGGCGGTCAGCGAGCTTGACCAGGATCACGCGTATATCGCGGGCCATGGCCATGGCCATCTTCTGGAAGTTCTCGGCCTGCGCCTCGGCTTTGGTCTCGAAGTTCATCTGGGTCAGTTTGCTGACCCCATCGACCAGCTCGGCCACGGTCTCGCCAAACTGCTGGCAGAGGGCTTCTTTGGCGATACCAGTGTCTTCGATCACGTCGTGCAGCATGGCCGCCATCAGGCTCTGATGGTCCATGTGCATGTCGGCGAGGATGCTGGCCACTGCCAGCGGATGGGTCACGTATGGCTCGCCGCTGCGGCGGCGCTGCCCGTCGTGGGCCTGTTCGGCGTAGAAATAGGCGCGCCGGACCAGGTTGACCTGTTCAGGCCCCAGATAGGTCGACAGCCGTTCGGCTAAGGCTTCTATGCCTGGCATGGTTTCACCTCTTGCCGAGCAAGAGGGCCTTGTGCCGCGCGACGTCGACAGGGCATGGATCAGACAGCCTCGTTGGACTCGTCCTCGAACGCGGCGAAGACCGGATCCTCGGTGACGATCTCTTCTGCAGCGATGAACTCAGGGGTCACGATGCCTTCGGCGATTTCGCGCAGGGCGACCACGGTCGGTTTGTCGTTTTCCCATGCTACGCGTGGCTCTTTGCCGCCGGTAGCCAGTTGACGGGCACGCTTGGTCGAGAGCATGACCAGCTCAAAACGGTTATCCACGTGTTCCAGGCAGTCTTCAACAGTTACGCGGGCCATGGTCTTCCTCAGTAGCAAATGCGATAGGCGTGCAGCCCAATACGGGCAGGCGGACTCGATAGTTTAAAAAATCACCAGCCAATAGGGAAGCGCTGTTTTATCGAGACTCCCGCAAGCCATTGATGTCATCGTACCCGTTGGGCGCAGGTTCAACCGCGAAAGGGCCGCAGCAGAGCTCTTCGATGCCTGTTCTGACGATAACCTCAGAGCATTGCATCCCGCAACAGCGGCGTCAGTTCTTCGAACAACGTCTGCACCGACCGTAGTGCCCGGCAGTCCGGGCGGGTCAGCAGCCACAACTGGGTATCGCACCCTGGTAGCGCCCCGTTCAACGCATCCACTCCCGGCAACGCATCGACCATATAGTCAGGCAGCGCTGCCACGCCTAACCCGGCGCTGACCAACTGGGCGATGGTCGACATGCCACTGCACTGGTATCGCGGGCTTAACCCAGGATACTGCTGGTTGCGCCAGACCACGGTGGGGTGGTCCTGCATCGAATCGTCGGGGGCGATCCACGGCACGCTGCTGGGCGATTCATTCAAGCGCTCGCGCCATTGCGGCTGACCGCAAATCACATAGGAGGTCGAACCCAGGCAGCGCCCGACCAAATGTTCTGGCGGAGTGTTGGTCAGGCGCAGGGCGATGTCCGCGTCACGCCGGCTGAGGTTGGCGAAGGTGTTGGAGGTGCCCATCTCCAGCGACAACGCCGGGTAGTTCGGCATGAACACAGCCAGCGCGGGCAGTAGCAGGCTGTGCATCACCGCCTCGGTGCAGGTCAAGCGCACGGTGCCGCTGACCACTTGCTCACCGCTGGTCATGGCGATGCGCGCAGCCTCAAGCGCCTGCTCGGCGCGTTCGGCCTGTTCGGCCAGGGCCTGGGCCGTGTCGGTCGGCAGGTAGCCCTTGCGGCTTTTCACGAACAGCGCGGTGCCCAGTGCCGACTCCAGCCGACGGATCGAGCGGAACACCGTGGAAACGTCGACCTTGAGCAGTTCGGCGGCCTTTGCCAATGAGCGCCCGCGTTCCAGTGCCAGTACCAGGGAGAGGTCGGCGTGGGTAATTTGATATTGCATGGGTGCACGCTCTGCTTGCCGAAATGCCAATGTCTGTTGCGCTAGGGCCATTTTATAGTGAAACGGCCCCCGGGAATCAATGCGCCCGGTCGGGTCATCAATCCCCACGATGGGAAAGTGAAAAACAACAACAGCTGCAACCATCGTCGCCCGTGAGGCGCCAGCCGTACCCCCACATCGCCGCAGCAAATCATAGGATGTAAGCCATGACGTCGGTCACCCCGTGCGCCAGTACTTCCAGCGAGATGAATGACTTTCTTCAGGCCCATCCGGATACGCAGTACGTCGACCTGCTGATTTCCGACATGAACGGCGTGGTACGCGGCAAGCGCATCGAGCGCGCCAGCCTGCACAAGGTGTACGAAAAAGGCATCAACCTGCCGGCCTCGTTGTTCGCCCTCGACATCAACGGCTCGACTGTCGAAAGCACAGGCCTGGGCCTGGACATCGGCGATGCCGACCGCATCTGTTACCCAATTGCCGGCACGCTGTCGGACGAGCCGTGGCAAAAGCGCCCCACCGCCCAGTTGCTGATGACCATGCACGAACTCGACGGTGCGCCGTTCTTCGCCGACCCACGCGAAGTGCTGCGCCAGGTGGTGAGCAAGTTCGACGCCATGGGCCTGGATATCTGCGCCGCGTTCGAACTGGAGTTCTACCTGATCGATCAGGACAACCTCAACGGCCGCCCGCAACCGCCGCGCTCGCCCATCTCGGGCAAGCGCCCGCAGTCGACTCAGGTGTACCTGATCGACGACCTCGACGAATACGCCGACTGCCTTCAGGACATGCTCGAAGCCGCCAAGGAGCAAGGGCTGCCGGCTGACGCCATCGTCAAGGAAAGTGCCCCGGCGCAATTTGAGGTCAACCTGCATCACGTCGCCGACCCATTGAAAGCCTGCGATTACGCGATCCTGCTCAAGCGGCTGATCAAGAACGTCGCCTACGATCATGAAATGGACACCACATTCATGGCCAAGCCCTATCCGGGCCAGGCGGGCAACGGCTTGCACGTGCACATCTCGCTGCTGGACAAGAAAACCGGCAAGAACATCTTCGCCCATGAAGACCCGCTGCAAAGCGATGCCCTGCGCCATGCCATCGGCGGGGTGCTCGAGACCATGCCAGCGTCGATGGCCTTTCTATGCCCGAACATCAACTCCTACCGCCGCTTCGGCGCGCAGTTCTACGTGCCGAACGCGCCAAGCTGGGGCCTGGACAACCGCACCGTAGCCGTTCGCGTTCCCACCGATAGCAGCGAGAACGTTCGCATCGAGCACCGTGTCGCAGGCGCTGATGCCAACCCCTATCTGATGCTGGCGGCCATCCTAGCCGGTATCCATCACGGTTTGACCAGCAAGGTCGAGCCCGGCCCCCCCATTGAAGGCAACTCCTACGAGCAACTGGAGCAGAGCCTGCCGAACAACCTGCGCGATGCCTTGCGCGCGCTGGATGACAGTGAAGTGCTCAACCAATACATCAGCCCGGACTACATTGATATCTTCGTGGCCTGCAAGGAAAGTGAGCTGGCCGAGTTCGAAGTTTCGATTTCCGACCTCGAGTACAACTGGTACCTGCACACGGTGTAAGCCCATGAGCGCAATTGCGGTCCCTTTGATCGGTATCAGCGCCTGCCGCCAGCAGGTGGGGAAGAACTCGTCGCATACGGTAGGTGACAAGTATGTCGAGGCAGCGGGCTTCGCCGGGTTGCCGCTGATTCTGCCGGCCCGTGATGGTGGCAGCGACAGCCAGGCCTTGCTGGCCCGGCTCGATGGCATTGTTTTCACCGGCTCGCCTTCTAATATCGAGCCGCATCATTACAATGGCGCCGCCAGCGCCGATGGCACACGTCACGACGTTGCCCGTGACCGCCTGACCTTGCCGTTGCTGCAGGCAGCAATTGCAGCAGGCGTGCCGGTGTTTTGCATCTGCCGTGGCTTCCAGGAATTGAACGTGGCCCTGGGCGGCAGCCTGCACCAACGCGTGCAGGAACTGCCCGGCTACCTGGACCATCGCGAACCTGAGGATGCGCCCCTGCAGGTGCAATACGGGCCTCGCCACCCTGTCAGCGTCGAACCTGGCGGGTTGTTCGAGCGCCTGGGCCTGGCTGCACAGTTTGAGGTCAACTCGCTGCACAGCCAGGGCATCGACCGCTTGGCCCCAGGCCTGCGGATCGAGGCACGGGCACCGGATGGCCTGATCGAAGCGGTGTCCATGCCCGATGCGCCAGGCTTTGTGCTTGGCGTGCAATGGCACCCTGAATGGCGTTTCGCCGACAACCCGGTCTCCCGGCGTCTTTTCCAGGCGTTCCGCGAGGCCTGCATTGCCCATGCTGCACGAGGGGCCTGACCATCAGTCAGGTAAAAGTCCGGGATGACGCTCAACCGGCAGCGCGCTTTCAATGAGTGGAAGCAGGCCTTGGGAACGGGGCCTGTGAAAACAATTCCAATAGTTACGGCATAAACTCATGAGCAATTACACAGAAGCCGGCCGCCCACCCGATGTGGCCGACTCGGGCACCATTCAACGCAGCAAAGGGCTAGCCAAAGGCCGCCTTGGCCTGCTGGCCAGCGTGGTACTTGGCATTTCCACCATTGCGCCGGTCTACACCCTCACCGGCGCCCTTGGCCCAACCGTACGTGAGGTCGGTGCTCATCTTCCTGCCGTGTTCATCGTCGGTTTCCTGCCGATGTTGCTGGTTGCCTTGGGCTACCGGGAGCTCAATTCCGCCGAGCCGGACAGCGGCACTTCGTTTACCTGGTCGGCCCGGGCGTTCGGCCCGATGATCGGCTGGATCGGTGGCTGGGGGCTGGTGGTTGCCACTACCATCGTGTTGTCCAACCTGGCGGGGGTTGCCGTCGACTTTTTCTACCTGTTCCTTAGCCAGATCACTGGCCACCACGGCCTGGCAGCCTTGGCCGACAACCTGTTGGTCAACATCGCCACCTGTTGTGTGTTCATCGCACTGGCAGTGTGGATTTGCTGCCGCGGCATGGCCACCACCATGACCGTGCAGTACGGTTTGGTGGCGCTACAACTGTTGGTATTGCTTGGCTTCGCCTTCGCGGCCTTCGGCGGCGCTACCGCACCGCCACCGCTGGCCTTCGATTTCGCCTGGTTCAACCCGTTTGGCGTCGAGTCGTTCTCGGCGTTCGCTGCCGGGCTGTCATTGTCGATCTTTATTTTCTGGGGTTGGGACGTTTGCCTGACGGTCAGCGAAGAGTCGGTCGGCAGCGAAGAAGTGCCAGGCAAAGCAGCAACCTGGACAGTGCTGCTGATCCTTGGCCTATACCTGATCACCGCCATCGCCACGTTGCAGTTCGCCGGCATCAGCGAGCAGGGTCTGGGCCTGAATAACCCGCGCATCCAGGAAAACGTGTTTGCCCACCTGGCAGGCCCGGTGATGGGGCCGCTTGCGATTCTGATGTCGATCGCCGTGCTGGCCAGCACTGCAGCGTCGTTGCAGTCGACCTTCGTGTCGCCGGCCCGCACGTTGCTAGCCATGGGGTACTACGGCGCGGTGCCGCAGAAGTTCGCCAGCGTCTGCCCGCGTTCGCAGACCCCGCGTTATGCGACCATCTGTGCTGGCGTTGCGGCGGGGCTGTTCTACGTCACCATGCGCACCCTGAGCGAGAACGTGCTGGCCGATACCATCACAGCCCTGGGCATGATGATCTGCTTCTATTACTCACTCACGGCCTTTGCCTGTGTCTGGTACTTCCGCAGCAGCCTGTTCGGCAGCTTGCGCCACTTCTTCATGCGCGGCCTGTGCCCCCTGGTGGGCGGGGTGATCCTTTCGGTGATTTTCGTGCGGACAGTCATCGACAGCGCCTCACCGGAATTCGGCAGCGGCTCGCATGTGGCGGGGGTGGGCCTGGTGTTCGTGATCGCGGCGATCATCTCGGCGCTGGGGATCGTGCTGATGATGATCTCGCGGATGCGCGCACCGGCTTACTTCCTGGGCGCGACCTTGCGTCAGCAGGCCACGTTGCCATTGCCGGAATGAACGAAGGGGCCGCTATGCGGCCCCTTCCGTTTCAGCCTATCAACTGCTTGAGCAGCGCTTGATGGCGCTGCTGTTGTTTCTCAAGCTTGAGTTCTTCGGCGCGGGCGAGCGCGGCAGCATCACCCTCGCGGTTGGCCGCGAACACAGCTTTCAAATCTTCCAGCGCTTCGTTGAAGTCGTCATTGACGATGACGTATTCGTACTCATCGTAATGCACCATCTCGCTGACCGCTTCCTTCATACGCCCGGCGATGATCGCTTCGCTGTCCTGGCCGCGACCGTCCAGGCGCTGGCGTAGCGCTTGCTGGCTGGGCGGCAGGATGAACACCGAACGTGCCTCGGGCATCAGCTTGCGTACCTGCTGAGCGCCTTGCCAGTCGATCTCCAGGATCAGGTCGTTGCCCTGGTCGAGCACCTGCTGCAGGGCACTACGCGAAGTACCGTAGAAGTTACCGAACACTTCGGCGTGCTCAAGGAAGTCACCCTTGGCGATCAGCCCCTTGAAGTCGTCGTGGCTGACGAAGTGGTAGTTCACACCGTGCTGCTCGCCCGGGCGCATGGCACGGGTGGTGTGCGAGACCGAGACACTGACCCGCGGGTCGGCTTCGATGAGGGCAGTGACCAGGCTGGTCTTGCCGGCGCCAGAGGGTGCCGAAACGATATAGAGGGTGCCGCTGGTTGGATTCATGGTAGGGGTGGCCTTACTCGATGTTCTGTACTTGTTCACGCATTTGTTCGATCAACACCTTCAGGTTGACCGCCGCTTGCGTGCTGCGTGGGTCGAAGGCCTTGGAGCCCAGGGTGTTGGCTTCGCGGTTGAGTTCCTGCATCAGAAAATCCAGGCGTCGACCGGCGGCGCCGCCGGACTTGAGCACCCGGCGCACTTCGTTGACGTGAGTGCTGAGGCGGTCCAGCTCTTCGGCAACGTCGCTTTTCTGTGCCAGCAGCACCATCTCCTGCTCCAGGCGCTGCGGGTCGAGCTCGGCCTTGAGGTCGCCGAAACGATCGATGATCTTCTGCCGCTGGGCGGCGAGCATTTGCGGTACGAGGGTGCGCAAGGTGCTGACCTCTTGGGTCATGCTGTCCAGGCGCTCGTTGATGAGCTTAGCCAGCTCCTGGCCCTCGCGCTGACGCCCGGCCTTGAGCTCGGCCAAAGCTTCATCGAACAGCGCCACGGCTTCGGCGTTCAAGGCCTGCGGGTCAGTGGCATCGGCTACCAGCACGCCCGGCCAGGAAAGCACCTCCAGTGGATTGAGCGCTGCCGGTTGCTTGATCAGGCCGGCGACCTCTTCGGCAGCTGCGACCAGTTGCGCGGCCCGCTCGCGATCAACCTTGAGCGGCTTGCCGTTGCTGTCCTCATGCAGGCGCAGGGTGCATTCGACCTTGCCGCGTGAAAGGCCCTGGCGCAGGCCCTCGCGCACCGCGCCTTCAAGGTCGCGCAGGGCGTCCGGCAGGCGCAGGTGAGGCTCAAGATAGCGGTGGTTGACCGAGCGCAATTCCCAGACCAGGGTGCCTTGGCTGCCTGCGCGCTCGACACGAGCAAAAGCGGTCATGCTGTGCACCATGGGAACTACCTCGCGTAAATGAATTGAAGGCGCGCGATTGTAGCGCAGTGCGCCCTTGGCGCCCAATCCGGCCATGTTACAGAGCAGGTGCGCACAAATGGGAAAAGGCGACAGGCTGCCAGGCGCGCGACAATAGGCATGTCCTCTGCGGGCCACGGGCTCTATAATGGCCGGCAGATTCAAAGTCCCAGTACAGGTATCCCAGATGAAACGTCCAAGTGGTCGCGCCGCCGATCAGCTCCGCTCGATCCGCATCACCCGCAACTACACCAAGCACGCCGAAGGGTCGGTACTGGTCGAGTTCGGTGACACCAAGGTCATCTGCACGGTCAGCGTCGAAAACGGCGTACCGCGCTTCCTCAAAGGCCAGGGCCAAGGCTGGCTGACCGCCGAATACGGCATGCTGCCGCGCTCTACCGGCGAGCGGAACCAGCGCGAGGCCAGCCGTGGCAAGCAAGGTGGCCGTACCCTAGAGATCCAGCGCCTGATCGGCCGTTCGCTGCGCGCCGCGCTGGACATGAGCAAGCTCGGTGACATCACGCTGTACATCGACTGTGACGTGATCCAGGCCGACGGCGGTACCCGCACCGCGTCCATCACTGGCGCCATGGTCGCCCTTTGCGACGCGCTGGCCGTGATCAAGAAGCGCGGTGGCCTTAAAGGCGGCAATCCGCTCAAGCACATGATCGCTGCTGTGTCGGTAGGTATGTACCAAGGCGAGGCCGTATTGGACCTGGACTACCTGGAAGACTCCGCTGCCGAAACCGACTTGAATGTGGTCATGACCAGTGCCGGCGGTTTCATCGAAGTCCAGGGTACCGCCGAAGGTGCGCCATTCCAGCCTGAAGACTTCAACGCCATGCTGGCGCTGGCGCAAAAGGGCATGACCGAAATCTTCGAACTGCAGCAGGCCGCCCTGGCTGACTGACAGCTCTTACAGGTAAAAAAAGCCGACGTGAAGTCGGCTTTTTTTGTGCTTCAGGATGCTTCAGATGGTCAACGTCCAGTCGTAGTCGACGATCAGCGGCGCATGTTGCGAGAAGCGCGGCTGACGCGGCAGCCGAGCATTGCGCACGAAGCGGCGCAGGCCCGGCGTGAGGATCTGGTAGTCGAACCGGTAGCCCAGGTTGAGCATCTCGGCCTGCTCGTTGTCCGGCCACCAGCTGTACTGGTCGCCTTCACGGCTGACTTCGCGCAGGGCATCGACATAACCCATGTCGCCTGTAATCGCATCCATCCATGCCCGTTCCGGCGGCAGGAAGCCCGGCGATTGCTGGCTGTCACGCCAGTTCTTGATGTCCAGCTTCTGCTGTGCCACGTAGAACGAGCCGCAGTAGATGTACTCGCGACGTTTGCGACGCTGCTTGTCCAGGTACTTGGCGAAATCGTCCATCAACTTGAATTTCTGGTTCAAGTCTTCGTCGCCGTTCATGCCCGAAGGCAGCAGCAGGCTGGCAATACTGACTTTGTCGAAATCTGCTTGCAGGTAACGCCCGTAGCGGTCGGCTGTCTCGAAACCCAGGCCGGTGATGACTGCCTTGGGCTGCATGCGCGAATAAAGTGCCACACCACCTTGGGCGGGTACCTCCGCGTCGCAGGCATAAAGGAAATAGCCATCGAGCTGGAAAGCTGGGTCGTCGAGTTCAAAGGCCGAGGCGCGGGTATCCTGAAGGCAGATGACGTCGGCATTCTGGGCTTGCAACCAGCTGAGCAAACCACGCTCGGCCGCAGCCTGAATGCCATTCACGTTCACACTGATGATCCGCATAAATGGCCCCAAAAATCTCGTGCGTGTATGATACCCGAGCTCAACCCATTTAGCTAAATCCGTGGTGTCCGGGACTTTACATGCAGCCGTATCAGCGCGACTTCATCCGTTTTGCCATCGATCGCGGCGTGCTGCGCTTCGGTGAATTCACCCTGAAATCGGGGCGTACCAGCCCGTATTTCTTCAATGCCGGCCTGTTCAACACAGGTTCCGCCCTGGCCCAACTGGGCCGCTGCTACGCGGCAGCCATCGTTGATAGCAAGATCCCCTTCGACGTGCTGTTCGGCCCAGCCTACAAGGGTATTCCCCTGGCGGCAGCCACTGCCGTGGCTTTGGCCGAGCAGCATCAGCTCGACGTGCCTTGGTGCTTCAACCGCAAGGAAGCCAAGGATCACGGCGAAGGCGGCAGCCTGGTAGGCGCCCCCTTGGCTGGTGATGTCCTGATCATCGACGACGTGATCACTGCCGGTACGGCGATTCGCGAAGTCATGCAGATCATCAGTGCACAGCAGGCCAAGGCCGCTGGCGTGCTGATCGCGCTTAACCGCGAAGAGCGCGGCAATGGCGAGCTGTCGGCGATCCAGGAAGTGGAACGTGACTTCGGCATTCCGGTGGTCAGCATCGTTTCGCTGACCCAGGTGCTGGAATTCCTGGCAGACGACCCGCAGCTCAAGCAGCACCTGCCGGCTGTCGAGGCTTATCGGGCGCAGTACGGGATCTGATCCTGGCTTGGTAATGCAAAAGGCGACCTTCGTGAGAGGGTCGCCTTTTTTGTTGCCTGTAGCGGCGCTTTTTCGCAGGTGAACCCCACCGGTACGGGACTGCCACTGGAGCGCAGTGACTTTCCGGTGGGGCGGGTTTGCCCGCGAAGCGGTTAGTACAGGTTAAGCGTGGCGCTTGCGGTTGGTGATCAGGGTGCCGACACCGCTGTCGGTGAAGATTTCCAGCAGCACGGCATTCGGCACACGGCCGTCGATGATGTGCGAGCTGTTTACCCCACCCTGGACGGCTTCCAGCGCGCATTTGATCTTCGGCAGCATGCCGCCGTAGATGGTGCCATCGGCGATCAGCTCGTTGACCTGTTCGGTGGTCAGGCCAGTGAGGACTTCGCCTTGCTTGTCCATCAGGCCAGCGATGTTGGTCAGCAGCATCAGCTTTTCTGCCTTCAGCGCTTCAGCCACCTTGCCGGCCACCAGGTCGGCGTTAATGTTGTACGACTCGCCGTCGACGCCCACGCCAATAGGCGCGATCACCGGGATGAAGTCGCCTTTGACCAACATGTTCAGCAGGTCGGTGTTGACGCTGACCACTTCACCCACGTGACCGATGTCGATGATTTCTGGCTGGGTCATCTCCGGCGTCTGACGCGACACGGTGAGCTTTTTCGCGCGAATAAGCTCAGCGTCCTTGCCAGTCAGGCCGATGGCGCTGCCGCCATGACGGTTGATCAGGTTGACGATGTCCTTGTTGACCTGACCGCCCAGGACCATCTCGACCACGTCCATGGTCGCGGCGTCGGTGACACGCATCCCATCGATGAAGTGGCTTTCGATCGACAGGCGCTTGAGCAGGTCGCCGATCTGCGGGCCGCCACCGTGTACCACCACCGGGTTGATACCCACGGCCTTCATCAGCACGATGTCACGGGCGAACCCGGTTTTGAGCTCTTCGCTCTCCATCGCGTTGCCGCCGTACTTGATCACCAGAGTCTTGCCGACAAAGCGGCGAATGTAAGGCAGTGCTTCGGACAAAACCTCGGCTACATGGGAAGCGGCTTCGCGATCGAGGGTCATGCAGGGCTCCTGTGAGGAACAGATAATCGGTCAGAACGGCAGTTGCAGCTCAGGGGCAACCCGCAGCAACTGGGCGCGGAAAACATCCTTGATACGTTGCAACTCGGCGGCGCTGTCGGCCTCGAAGCGCAATACCAGCACCGGTGTGGTGTTGGAGGCGCGAACCAGGCCCCAGCCATTGGGGTAGTCGACCCGTACACCGTCGATGGTTGTCAGGCTGGCTTGGCCCCAATCGGCGTCGCGTTGCAATGCATCAATGATGCTGAATTTACCCTCGTCGGTCACATCAATATTGATTTCCGGCGTGGAAATATCGTTCGGGAAGGCGGCGAACAGGTCTTCGGCGCTCTGCGAGGCCTTGCTGAGGATCTCCAGCAGCCGCGCTGCGCTGTAGATCCCATCGTCGAAACCGTACCAGCGTTCCTTGATGAAGATGTGCCCGCTCATTTCACCCGCCAGCAGCGAGCCGGTCTGCTTCATCTTCTTCTTGATCAACGAGTGGCCGGTCTTCCACATCAGCGCACGGCCACCGTGCTGTTCGATCAGCGGGGTCAGGCGGCGGGTGCATTTGACGTCGAAGATGATCTGAGCACCTGGATTGCGCTCCAGCACGTCCAGGGCAAACAGCATCAGCAGGCGGTCGGGGTAGACGATGCTGCCAGTATTGGTCACCACGCCCACACGGTCGCCATCGCCGTCGAAGGCCAGGCCGATGTCGGCGCCGGTTTCCTTGACCTTGGCGATCAGGTCTTCGAGGTTTTCCGGTTTGCCTGGGTCTGGGTGGTGGTTGGGGAAGTTGCCGTCAACCTCACAGAACAGTGGGATGACCTCACACCCCAAGGCTTCGATCAGCTGCGGCGCGATCACGCCAGCGGCGCCGTTACCACAATCGACCACCACTTTGAGCTTCTTCGCCAGCTTCACGTCGTCGACGATCTGGTGGAAATAGCGATCCAGGATCTCGACCTTTTGCACACTGCCTTCGCCGCGCGGCACGTCGTTGGTCTTCAGGCGCGTCAGCAGGGCCTGAATCTGCTCGTTGGCCAGGGTGTCGCCAGCGATGACGATCTTGAAGCCGTTGTAGTCGGACGGGTTATGGCTGCCAGTGAGCATCACGCCGGACTTGCCAGCCAGCACATTGGCAGCGAAATACAATGCCGGAGTGGGCACCAGGCCAACGTCGCTGACCTGGCAGCCGGCATCGGCCAACCCTTTGATCAGTTGCTCGACCAGCATCGGGCCGGACAGGCGGCCATCGCGGCCTACCGAAATTTGCGGTTCGCCCTGGGCGATGGTCTGGGCGCCGATGGCGCGGCCGATCCAGTAGGCAGTTTCGCCATGCAGGGTCTTGCCGACCACGCCGCGGATGTCATAAGCGCGGAAGATGCTATCCGGCAGCGCCGGAACCAGGTTGGCCATGTCGTTCATCGTGGGTAGCTCCGTTAGTCAAAGGCTTTTTTCTGGCAGGCAAAAACAGCACGCTTGGACGGTGAAATCACCACAGAGTTCGCCATCCCTGGCCTGAACGGTCGTGGATGGGCTCAGTGGCTACCAGAATGGCCGAAACCGCCTGTGCCACGCTGGCTTTCGTCGAAGTGCTCGACGATGTCGAAATGCGCTTGTACCACAGGTACCAGGACAAGCTGTGCAATCCGCTCGCCAACGGCGATGGTGAACGGCGCATTGCCCCGGTTCCAGCACGACACCATCAGCTCACCTTGGTAGTCCGAGTCGATCAGCCCGACCAGGTTGCCAAGCACGATACCGTGCTTGTGGCCCAGACCCGAGCGCGGCAGGATCATCGCCGCAAGGCCCGGGTCACCGATGTAGATGGACAGGCCGGTGGGGATGAGCAAGGTCTGGCCCGGCTCCAGAACCGTGTCTTCCTTGAGCAGGGCGCGCAGGTCGAGCCCGGCGGAGCCTGGGGTGGCGTATTGCGGCAGTGGAAATTCACTGCCCAGGCGTGGGTCGAGGATCTTGGCTTGAAGAGCGTGCATGTAACTTATTGAACCTGATTGAGCCGTTCGGCGATGAAGGCGACCAGTTGGCGGGCGATCTTGCCCTTGCTGGTTTGCGCGAAGAGGGTTTGATGCTGCTGGCGGTCGATCACGGTCAGGGCATTTTCCTCGCTGTTGAAGCCGATGCTGGGGTTAGCCACATCATTGGCGACAATCAGGTCGAGGTTCTTGTCCTTGAGCTTGCGCGTAGCGTAATCGAGCAAATGTTCGGTTTCGGCGGCGAAGCCAACACTGAATGGCCGGTCGGCACGGCCAGCGAGGGTGGCAAGGATATCGGGATTGCGCACCATCTGCAGCAGCATGCCGTCGCCAGTCGTAGGATCCTTCTTGAGTTTTTGCGGGGCGACGACCTCGGGACGGTAGTCCGCAACCGCAGCTGAAGCGATGAACAAGTCGCATGGCATGGCGGCTTCACAGGCCGCGAGCATGTCCCGCGCACTGACCACGTCGATCCGCTGCACGCGATCAGGTGTGGGCAGGTGCACCGGCCCGGTCACCAGGGTGACCCGAGCACCGGCCTCGGCAGCCGCTTCGGCCAAAGCGAAACCCATCTTCCCGGAGCTATGATTGGTGATGTAGCGCACCGGGTCGATGTTTTCCTGGGTAGGTCCGGCGGTGATCAGCACATGCTTGCCGGTCAGTGTCTGGCGCTTGAAGCTTTCTGCAGCGCACCAGGCCAGGTCGGTGGCTTCGAGCATGCGCCCCAGGCCCACGTCGCCACAGGCCTGGCTGCCCGAGGCCGGGCCGAACACCTGGATGCCTCGGCTCTTGAGCAGTTCCAGGTTGGCCTGGGTGGCCGGGTCGCGCCACATCGCCTGGTTCATTGCCGGGGCCACGGCCACGGTGGCGTCAGTGGCCAGCACCAGGGTGGTCAGCAGGTCATCGGCCATGCCTTGGGCCAGCCGCGCCATCAGGTCGGCGGTGGCCGGGGCGATCAGTACCAGGTCGGCCCACTTGGCCAGTTCGATGTGGCCCATGGCCGCTTCGGCGGCAGGGTCGAGCAGATCCATGTGCACCGGGTGGCCGGACAGCGCCTGCAGAGTCAGCGGGGTGATGAATTCGGCACCCCCACGGGTCATGACGACGCGCACCTGCGCGCCGTGCTCCAGGAGTCGGCGAATCAGCTCGGCGCTTTTGTAGGCGGCGATGCCGCCTCCGACGCCAAGAACGATTCGCTTGCGATACAGCCGCTGCATAGGCTTGCCTTTTTCCAGTGAGAGCGGGCGACGACGTTTGAAGATGCCTGCGGCAGAACGTCGCATGTACGAGGCGAAATAGATTAACACAGGGCCTAAATAGGCCGCAGCAAGGGCAGGGAGCAGCGATGAATATCAGGGAGTGGCCGCTGAAGGAGCGGCCGAGGGAGAAATTGTTGCAACGCGGCGCCGGGTTGTTGTCGGATGCCGAGCTGGTCGCAGTGCTGTTGGGCTCGGGCGTTTCCGGGCGCAACGTAGTCGACCTGGCGCGGGGGCTGCTGGCGCGTTTTGGTGGCCTCAGGCAGTTTCTGGAGGCCGACCGTGAAACCGTGTTGCGGGAGCCTGGCATGGGGCCGGTGAAGTATGCGCAGCTGCAGGCGCTGCTGGAGATTGGCCGGCGCTACCTGGACGCGGGCATCGAGCGCTCGCCAGCCTTGGAGAGCCCAGTTGCGGTGCGCCGCTACCTCAAGGCCATGCTGCGGCATGAGAGCAGCGAAGTGTTCGGGTGTCTGTTTCTCGACTCCAAGCATCGGCCGCTGGCGTTCGAGATCCTCTTCAGGGGCACCATAGACCGGGCGAGCGTCTACCCGCGTGAAGTGGTGCGCCGGGCGCTGCAGCACAACGCGGCAGCGCTGATCCTGTGCCACAACCACCCTTCGGGCAGCTGCGAACCCAGCCAGGACGACGTGCAGCTGACGCTGTCATTGAAGCGGGGCTTGGGGTTGATCGATGTGCGGGTGCTTGACCACATCATCATTGGCGACAGGGAGCCGCTGTCGATGGTCGAGCAGGGGTGGATTGGGGGCTGAGGTGCAGGCCTTGAGGTATTTGGCGCCTGGCAGATCGAGCGCCGCGCGGGCGGCGCTCGATCTGCCAGGCGCCGCCCCTCTCAAGGCGGACTCAGCGATTAACCGAAACCTTACTGAAATCCAGCCGCCCGAAAGGGCTCACCTGATAACCCTCAACCCCCTGACGCAACAGCGTGGCTGCCGTCGGATGCGCCAGCGGCACCCACAGCGCCTGCTGCTGAATCAGCGTCTGGGCCTGCTGGTACAACCGGCTGCGCACGCTCTGGTCGTTGGTCGTACGCCCGGCGCTGATCAGCTGATCCAGGCGGTTGTCGCAGAACCGTGCGAAATTGGTTCCCGACTGCACCGCCGCGCAGGAAAACTGAGGGCTAAGGAAATTGTCCGGGTCGCCGTTGTCGCCAGCCCAGCCCATGAACAGCAAATCATGCTCACCGGCCTTGGCCCGGCGGATCAGCTCACCCCACTCGATCACGCGGATTTCGGCCTTGATGCCGATCTTGGCAAGGTCCGCCTGCAGCATTTGCGCTCCAAGGCTCGGGTTGGGGTTGAGCAGGCTGCCCGAAGGGCGGGTCCAGATCGTCGTGCTGAAGCCTTCGGCCAAGCCGGCCTTGGTCAGCAATGCCTTGGCCTTGGCCTGATCCAGGGGGTAGCCTGGCAAGTCCTTGGCATAGCTCCAGGTATTGGGCGGGTAGGGGCCGTTGGCTGCGGTTGCGGTACCTTCGAACACGGCCTTCAGATAGGCCTGCTTGTCGAAAGCCAGGTTTATCGCCTGGCGTACTTCAGGCTTGTCCAGCGGCGGGTGCTGGCTGTTGATGGCGACGAAAGCGGTCATGAACGCCGGGGTGGTGGCGACCTTGAGGCTTGAGTCATTGCTGGCTTCGGCGATATCCAATGGCTTGGGCGACAGCGCCACCTGGCACTCGTTGCGCTTGAGCTTTTGCAAGCGCACGTTGGCATCGGTGGTGATGGCGAAAATCAGCGGGTCGACCGCAGGCTTGCCGTCGAAGTAGTCGGGGTTGGCGCGGTAGCGCACCACAGCGTCTTTCTGGAAGCGCTGGAACACGAACGGGCCGGTTCCGATCGGTTGGCTGTTGAGCATCTCCGGGCTGCCTTCCTTGAGCAGCTTATCGGCGTATTCGGCCGAGTAGATCGAGGCAAAGCCCATGCTCAGGGTTGCCAGAAAGGTGGCGTCGGCGTGGGCCAGGGTGAAGCGCACAGTGTTCGGCGCTGGGGCCTCAATGCCCTTGATCAGGCTGCCCAGTTGCAGCGACTGGGCGTGCGGGTAGCCACCGGGGGCGGTCTTGTGCCAGGCATGGGCGGGGTAAAGCATGCGCTGGAAGCTGAACAGCACGTCGTCGGCGTTGAGCTCGCGGGTCGGCTTGAAGTACGGCGTTGTGTGAAACTTCACACCCTCGCGTAGCTTGAAGTCATACACCAGGCCGTCGGCCGAGACGCTCCAGCTTTGTGCCAGGCTCGGCACCACCTTGCCTTTGGCCGCGTCGAATTCGACCAGGCGGTTCATCAGCATGTCAGCCGAGGCGTTGGTGGTGGTCAGCGAGTTGTACTGGACCACGTCGAAGCCTTCAGGGCTGGCCTCACTGCACACGCTCAGCGGTGCAGCCTGGGCAGCGCCTGCGGCGATCAGAGAGGTGAACAATAAGGAAAGGGCAGCAGCACGCATCGTGGCTCCTTGGCTGGTCAGTGGCCCATCTGCCGGTGCAGTCTGGAAAAGTCCTACCCTAGTGCGGGTTTTCGCAAATGACCACCTTCTTTTTCAGGTGCTTGGCGACGAGCGGTCGACAGTGTGCTGGGCGAGTCGTTATGCTGCTCGCGCGCAATTTGCAGCACACTGAAGCTCATCTTCTGTTGTTGCGGCGTAGTCTTTCTGGTATAAAGCAGCGCTCTTTTCTAGGGGCTCGGCCTGTCGCATCAGCGAATCCGGTCGATAAGACCTCCAGAATCACGGCGCCTAGCGCCAAAGACTGAGAGATTAAGCGGCCAACCCATGCCGGGTTGGGCATGTGGTTTTAGAGGGCTGAGTCATGTCGAGAGTCTGTCAAGTTACTGGTAAGGGTCCAGTAACCGGGAACAACATTTCCCACGCAAACAACAAAACCCGTCGTCGTTTCCTGCCGAACCTGCAGCACCACCGTTTCTGGGTTGAATCCGAGAAGCGTTTCGTGCGTCTGCGCGTATCTGCCAAAGGCATGCGCGTGATTGACAAGCGTGGTATCGACGTAGTGCTGGCCGAGCTGCGCGCTCGCGGCGAAAAGTTCTAAGGAGAACGTCATGCGTGAATTGATCCGTCTGGTTTCGAGTGCTGGCACTGGCCACTTCTACACCACCGACAAGAACAAGCGCACCACTCCGGACAAAATCGAGATCAAGAAATACGATCCGGTTGTTCGCAAGCACGTGGTGTACAAGGAAGCCAAGATCAAGTAATTGATCGGCGACCTAAAAAAACCCGCATCCGTAAGGACGCGGGTTTTTTTTTGCCAACGACAGGCTGCGGGTTCAGGCGATGTTCAAATCGGTGATGAAGTTGGACTCATCAACGCTGATGAAGATTCGGTCGGAACGAAGGTCTCGGGTCGAGAAATCCTTGGGGCCGACTGCGATGTGCAGCCCGGTAAGAGCCAGGATGTAGGGCTTAACGCTATCGGTGTAGGGTGTACCGATCACGTGACGAGCAGGGGCAAGAATATCAGTGGTCATGATGCGTCCTTCCAATGTGATGCCCAGGATCGGGCCCCATCATGATTCCCCTTGCTGTCAGCCTTTTTGCGTTAGATAGATGCCACGCATGCCGCGATCATTTCGCTTCGAACATCACATAGATCTTCCGGCAAGCTTCCAGCACCTCCCAGCTCCCTTTGAAGCCCGCAGGGATGACGAACCGGTCGCCGGCACGCAGGGTCTTGGCACCGCCATCCTGGTCACGCAGTACCGAAACACCCTGCACGATCTCGCAATACTCATGTTCGGTGTAGTTCACCGTCCATTGCCCCACCTCGCCTTCCCAAACGCCCGCGGCAAACTGCCCACATGGGCTGGAATAGTGGTTGTACACAGCCTGGTCCGGCTCACCTTTGAGGATTTTTTCCGCCGCCGGGCGGTAGCGTTCGGCTTCGGTGAGAACCTGGGCGAAGTCGACGATGCTGGCGATACTCATGGTAAGGCTCCTGTTGTTGTTTAATAAAATGCACATCAGTAGGCTTTTGGGCCGTTCGTGTCAAATATATTGATAGTTTACCCGCGCTGGTTTAGGGTATCGCTTGCCTGTGTGCGCTCGTCGCCCGGCCAGAATTCTGACAACGCCTGTGAGTCCTCAGTGCGGCGTTGCACCTAAACAAGAGGAGGAGTTTCGTATGACCACCCTGACCCGTGCAGATTGGGAACAACGTGCCCAACAACTGAAGATCGAAGGCCGCGCCTTCATCAACGGCGAATACACCGACGCCGCATCCGGTGAAACATTCGACTGCCTGAGCCCGGTCGACGGACGCTTCCTGGCCAAGGTTTCCAGCTGCGACCTGGCCGACGCCAACCGCGCCGTAGAGAATGCCCGCGCCACCTTCGACTCCGGCGTTTGGTCGCAGCTGGCGCCGGCCAAGCGCAAGGCCACGCTGATCCGCTTCGCCGACCTGCTGCGCAAGAACGTCGAAGAGCTAGCCCTGCTGGAAACTCTGGACATGGGCAAGCCGATCAGCGATTCCTCCAGCATCGACATCCCAGGCGCCGCGCAAGCCATTCATTGGACAGCCGAAGCCATCGACAAAGTCTACGACGAAGTTGCGCCGACGCCACACGACCAGCTTGGCCTGGTTACCCGTGAGCCGGTTGGCGTGGTCGGTGCCATCGTGCCTTGGAACTTCCCACTGCTGATGGCCTGCTGGAAGCTCGGCCCGGCTTTGGCTACCGGTAACTCGGTGGTGCTCAAACCGTCCGAAAAGTCTCCATTGACCGCCATCCGCATCGCTCAGCTGGCCATTGAGGCTGGCATCCCGGCGGGCGTGCTCAACGTGCTGCCAGGCTATGGCCACACCGTGGGCAAGGCCCTGGCCCTGCACATGGACGTCGATACCCTGGTGTTCACCGGTTCCACCAAAATCGCCAAGCAGCTGATGGTTTACGCTGGCGAGTCGAACATGAAACGCATCTGGCTGGAAGCCGGCGGCAAAAGCCCGAACATCGTCTTCGCCGACGCCCCGGACCTGCAAGCCGCCGCTGAAGCTGCCGCCAGTGCTATCGCCTTTAACCAGGGCGAAGTCTGCACCGCCGGCTCGCGCCTGCTGGTCGAGCGCTCGATCAAGGACAAGTTCCTGCCGATGGTTATCGAAGCCCTCAAAAGCTGGAAGCCAGGTAACCCGCTGGACCCACAGACCACTGTAGGGGCTCTGGTGGACACCCAGCAGATGAATACCGTGCTGTCCTACATCGAGGCAGGCCATAAAGATGGCGCCAAGCTGCTGGCCGGTGGCAAGCGTACCCTGGAAGAGACTGGCGGCACCTATGTCGAGCCGACCATCTTCGACGGCGTTACCAATGCCATGCGCATTGCCCAGGAAGAAATCTTCGGCCCAGTGCTCTCGGTGATCGCCTTCGATACCGCCGAGCAAGCAATCGCCATCGCCAACGATACCCCGTACGGCCTGGCTGCTGGTATCTGGACCGCGGATATCTCCAAAGCTCACAAGACCGCCCGGGCCGTGCGCGCTGGCAGTGTCTGGGTCAACCAGTACGACGGCGGCGACATGACCGCACCGTTCGGTGGCTTCAAACAGTCGGGTAACGGCCGTGACAAGTCGCTGCATGCCCTGGAGAAGTACACCGAGCTGAAGGCTACCTGGATCAAGCTGTAATTCCGGCGGGCCTACGCTGCCCATTCGCGGGTAGACCCGCTCCTGTTGGTACTGCACTGCTCTGACCGGCGGTGGGTCCTGTAGGAGCGGGTTTACCCGCGAATGGGCCATGGAAAATTCTTGGGCTGGGAGGCTGCAATGCGTTGGGGAACCTACTTTGCCGTGCTGGCATCAGTGCTCAGTGTTGGGCTAGCGCTGGGCGTGAGCATGCCGCTGGTGTCCCTGCGCCTGGAGGCTTGGGGCTACGGTGGGTTCGCCATCGGCGTGATGGCGGCCATGCCGGCGCTGGGCGTGCTGCTCGGTGCCAGCCTGGCCAGCCGCCTGGCAGGTTGGTTAGGCGTGCCTACAGCCATGCGCGTGTGCCTGTGGGGTGGCGCGCTGTCCATTGGCCTGGTTGCACTGCTGCCCAGCTACCCCCTGTGGCTGGCGCTGCGCCTTCTGATCGGCATGTCCCTGACAGTGGTGTTCATCCTTGGCGAGAGTTGGATCAACCAGCTGGTAGTGGAGCAATGGCGCGGCCGCCTGGTAGCGTTGTATGGCAGCAGCTACGCATTGAGCCAGCTGGCCGGGCCATTGGTGCTGGGCTTGCTCGGGTCTGAGGGTGACTTTGGCTTCTGGAGCGCTACCGCGCTATTGCTACTGGCGCCCTTGCTTCTGCTTGGCCGCAGTGGGGCACCGAGCACCGATGCCTGCAGCGTGAGCTTCGCAGACCTCTTCGCCTTCTGCCGCCGCTTGCCGATAATCGCGTGGGCCGTGGCGCTGTTTGCCGCTTTCGAGGCAATGATTCTGACCTTGCTGCCGGTGTATTGCCTACAACAGGGCTTCAGCACTGAAATCGCCTTGTTCATGGTCAGCACCGTGGTGGTAGGGGATGCCGTGTTGCAGTTGCCAATTGGTGCATTGGCCGACCATATGTCTCGCCAGGCGCTGTTCACCGGTTGTGCCGTGACCCTGATGGTTTCCAGCCTGGCGATTCCGCTACTGCTGGAAACACCGTTGATCTGGCCGCTTTGGGTGCTGTTCGGCGCCAGTGCCGGTGGCCTGTTCACCTTGTCGCTGATCTTCATTGGTGAACGCTACCGCGATGATGCCCTTGTGCGGGCCAATGCCCACGTGGCGCAGCTGTGGGGTATCGGCTGCCTGCTTGGGCCATTACTGGCAGGTGCGGGCAGTCAGTGGGTCAGCGGCCATGCTTTGTTGTGGCTGATGGCGGCGGGGGCGGCTGGCCTGGTGGTACTGACCCGCAGGCGCGGGGCGTTCGAGCCAGCCCCGCTCTGAGCCTAAAGCATTCGCTCCAGCCCGACCGCTTTGCTGATCCAGGCATTGAAGCGTCGCCAGAGGCCCCCGGGCTCTGAGGTCAGGGTGTGCAGCTGGCCATTGTCCTCGGTCTCCCAGACCAGTTTGTGGCCCTGCAGCTTGACGTGGTAACTCAATGCCGGCGCCATACCCTGCTCGGCCAGTTCGCGGGTGTATTCGGCCAATTCCGGGCTGTCGACCAGTACGCCGACTTCCGTATTCCACAGCACCGAGCGCGGGTCGAAGTTGAAAGAGCCAACGAAGGTCTTGCGCCGGTCGAAGACGATGGCCTTGGTGTGCAGGCTGGAGTCCGAGCTGCTGCCATGCAGGCTCAGGCGTGAGGGCACCGGGTCGCCGGGCTGGCGACGTAGTTCGAACAGCTCTACACCATGCTCCAGCAGGGCGCGGCGATAGGGCGCATAACCGCCATGCACCGCTGGCACATCGGTAGCCTCCAGTGCGTTGGTCAGCAATTTCACCGATGCTCCGGCGTCGGCCCGGCCCGTGAGGTACAGCAAGCCTGGCTCACCCGGCACGAAATAGGCCGACATCAGGATCAGTTCGCGGTGCACGCTGGCCAAGTCTGGTGCCAGCTGCCGGCTCAACAGCAGCTGCGGGTCTGGCTCATTGTCGGCCAGCACTTTGCTCGGGGCATCCCACAAGGCCTGGGCGTGAGCCCAGATCAGCTCATTGCGCCACACATCCAGGCGCGGTTGCGACTGGTAGGACATCAGCCGGTCATAAAGCGCTTTGCGTTGCACTCGCGCCTGGGCCAGCGACACCTCCAGGCGCTCGCGGCTGTCGCGCAGGTCCTCGGCATTCGGCGTGTGCCAGAGAAAATCAGTGATCGGGCGGCTTAGCGCGCTGTTCCAGTACTGGTCGAAACTATGCCCCAGCTGCTCGGCCACCGGGCCGACTCCCAGCAGGTCGATGTCGGTGAAGTTTAGGTTGGGTTCGGCATCGAAGTACTCGTCCCCCAGGTTGCGTCCGCCGACGATGGCCATGCTGTTGTCCACTAGGAACAACTTGTTGTGCATGCGCCGGTGCTGGCGAGACAGGTTGAACAGGCGGCCAACCGCACGCGTGACCCCTGTGCTGCGCCCAAGATGCAAGGGGTTGAACACGCGAATCTGTATGTTCGAGTGCGCAGCAAGGGTGCCCATGATGGTGTCCAGGCCATCGCTGGTGGTGTCGTCGAGCAGAATGCGCACGCGCACGCCGCGGTCAGCTGCACGCAGCAGTTCATGCACCAGCGCGCGGGTACTCAAGCCGTCGTGGACGATGTAGTACTGCAGGTCGATACTCGCCTGGGCATTGCGGATCAGCTCGGCCCGGGCGCGAAACGCCTCGTTGCTGTTGGGCAACAAGCGAAAACCCGAACGCCCCTCATAAGGGGCAGCCTGGCGCAGCACCGAGCGGCCGAAGGCTGATTCGCTGGCAGCCAGTGCCTGGCTGGTTTGGCGGGGCTTATCGACGCTGGCGCAGCCGCTAAGGCCGAGCAGTAGCACCAGCAGCAGAGGCATGGCTCGCTGGAGTCTCAAGGGGTGGACCGTCCTGTAGGCAAAAGCGCTTGAGGGTTGGACTGGTAAAGGCCGCGCAAAGTTACGCCGGGATGAGGGCTTCATCCAGTAGACCATGAGCGGTTTCACCCACCTTGCGCACTGCCGCTTCGATCTGCGGGGTTGCCCGCGCGGCGAAATTCATGCGCAGGCAATGGCGAAACTTGCCTGAAGCCGAAAAGATGCTGCCCACCGCAACTTGCACGCCTTGCTCCAGTAAAGCGCGGTTTAGCCGCAGCGTGTCGAAATGCTCGGGCAATTCCACCCAGAGCATGAAGCCGCCTTGGGGGCGGCTGACCCGGGTGCCTGGCGGAAAATAACGGGTCACCCAGTCGCTCATCAGGTCGCGCCCGCGCTGATATTGGCTGCGCATGCGCCGCACATGGGGCTGGTAATGGCCGGCAGCGATGAAATCGGCAATCGCTAGCTGCGGCTGGGTGGCAGTGCTGCCTGTGCTGATGTATTTCATGTGCAGCACCCGCTCAAGATACCGCCCTGGCGCGACCCAGCCAATGCGCAGCCCAGGGGCGAGGGTCTTTGAGAAGGAGCTGCACAGCAGCACGCGACCATCGTCGTCGAACGATTTGAGAGTACGTGGGCGCGGGTAGGTATAAGCCAGGTCGCCATACACATCGTCTTCGAGGATGGCCACGTCGTAGCGCTGGGCCAGGCTCAGCAGGGCCTTTTTGCGTGGCTCAGGCATGATATAGCCCAGCGGGTTGTTGCAGCTTGGGGTGATCTGAATCAGCTTGATCGGCCATTGCTCCAGTGCCAGCTCCAACGCTTCAAGGCTAATGCCAGTGACCGGATCTGTTGGGATTTCCAAGGCCTTCATGCCCAGCCCTTTGAGGGTTTGCATGGCGCCATGAAAGCTTGGTGAGTCGACCGCAACGATGTCGCCAGGCTGGCACACAGCACGGATGCTGCATGAGAGTGCCTCGTGGCAGCCGGTGGTAACCACCAGGTCGGCCGGGGCGAGGCGGCAGCCGGAGTCGAGCATCAGCCGGGCGATTTGCTCGCGTAGCGCCAGGTTGCCGTGAATGTTGTCGTAGTACAGGCCCGGCATGTCTTGGCGCCGGCTGAGTTGGGCAAGGCTGCGCAGCAGCGGCTTGAGGGTCGGGCTGTCGATGTCGGGCATGCCGCGGCCTAACTGGATCACGTCCTGGCGTGGGGTGCTGCGCACCAGTTCCAGCACCTGCTCCCATTGCGAAATGTCCACTGGGCGCTGCGCCGGTCGGCTTACCGCAGGTAGCGCCGCAAGTTGGCGGTGGTCGCTGACGAAGTATCCCGACTTGGGCCGTGGAGAAACCATGCCGCTGTCTTCGAGCATCCGGTAGGCCTGCTGCACGGTACTAAGGCTGACACCGTGCTCCATGCTCAAGGCGCGTACCGACGGCAGGCGCTGGCCGGGGCGATACAGGCCTTGCTCGATGCGAGCGCCAAGCAGTTCGGCAAGGTTCAAGTAGAGGGTCACGGCATACTCCCAAGGCTATCGTTGGATGCGACCAGTACAGATGTGTCGAAAATACAGCATTCAGCCGTCAAGCTGTCGGTTCTGTATGGAAATAATAACCCTTCATTGGATCTGTATTGTAAGGGCTGCCCAAAGGCATGCTTTCTCCACGGGTACACACTTGATAGGAGAGGGCAGCGATGGGTGGCATGAGCGATGTGCGCTTGCAACTTTTGGCCAAGGAGCTGGGCGCTGAGCAGCGCACCAAGGTGTTCGATGCGCCGGCAGGTCTGGGCCGCTGGGGGTTGATGGTGCACCGCTGGCGCACCCGTCGAGAGCTGCTGCAATTGGATGATGAGCAGCTGCGGGATATCGGGTTGAGCTGGGAGCAGGCGCGGGAGGAGGGCTGCAAACCCTTCTGGAAGGGCTAACCAATCATCGATGGACTTCACTGAGCCTGGCTATGGCCTCTTCGCGGCTAAAGCCCGAGCCCACTGGGATCGGGCTGACCGAAGGTGCTACACCAGCTCTTTGAGCCGGTGCCAGAGCATCCCCAGGGCCAGTATGGGCGAGCGAAGGAGCTTGCCGCCTGGGAAGGTGACATGGGGCACCTTGGCGAACAGGTCGAAACGCCCTTGCTGCTGGCCACTGATCGCCTCGCCCAGCAGGCGCGCGGCCAGGTGAGTGGCGTTGACGCCGTGGCCGGCATAAGCCTGGGCATAGTAGACGTTGGCCTGGCGAGGCAGGCGACCGATCTGTGGCAGGCGGTTGGCGCCGATGCCGATCATGCCGCCCCACTGATAATCGATGCGTACATCTGCCAGCTGCGGGAATACCTTGAGCATCTTCGGCCGCATATAGGCCGCGATGTCTTTCGGATCGCGGCCTGAGTAATGGCAGGCCCCACCGAACAGCAGGCGGCGGTCGGCCGAAAGGCGATAGTAGTCCAGCGCCACCCGCTGGTCACACACGGCCATGTTCTGCGGCAACAGTTGCCGGGCACGTTCTTCGCCAAGCGGCTCGGTGGCGATGATGTAGCTGCCAGCAGGTAGCACCTTGCCGCCAAGCTCCCGATCCAGATCATTGAGGTAGGCATTGCAGCAAAGTACCAAGGTATTGGCACGCACCCGGCCTTGAGCCGTGTGCACCTGCACTTGAGGGCCATAGTCGATGCGCGTGACCTGCGACTGCTCGTAAAGCTGCACGCCCAGACGGCTGGCGGCGGCGGCTTCACCCAAAGCCAGGTTGAGCGGGTGCAAATGGCCCGAGCCCATGTCGATCAGCCCGCCGACATAGCGATCTGAGCCGACCACGCTGTGCATGTCGTCCTTGCCCACCAGGCGCAGTTCATGGCGATAGCCGAGGCTTTGCAATTGTTCGGCATCCTCGGCAAAACCCTTGAGCTCGTCGGGCTTGTTGGCCAGGTCGCAGTAACCCCAGGTCAGGTCGCAGGCGATGGCATGACGCTCGACCCGTTCACGCACGATGTCCACAGCCTCCAATCCCATCAGCCGCATGCTGCGCACACCTTCCTCGCCGATCACCGGCGCGAACTGCTCCAGGCCATGGCCGACCCCACGAATCAACTGGCCGCCATTGCGTCCGCTGGCGCCCCAGCCAAGCTTGCGTGCTTCCAGGAGGATTACCGAGAAACCACGTTCGGCCAGCTCGATGGCAGTGTTCAGGCCCGAGTAGCCACCACCGACGATACACACGTCGGCGCGGTGTTCGCCTTGCAGGAAGGAGTGGCCCGGGTGTGGCGCGCTGCTGGCGGCGTAGTAGGAGGCGGCATGCTGCGCGCTGTGGATCATGAGCAAGGTCCTGTAGCGGGTTGGGATGTTGGAGAATAAGCCGTAGCCATTCGATTGGCCCTATAATTCAAGCCTGATTTCACTGTCAATTTCGTACCTAGCCATGTCCTGCAACCGCCACAAGATCCATTTCCTGCGCGAGCTCATTCCTGCTTTCGAATGCGAACCTGGCTGCCACGATTGCTGCGGGCCGGTCACCACCTCGGCTGAAGAAATGGCCCGCCTGCCGCGCAAGACCCGCGCCGAGCAGGATATCGCGCTTGAGCACCTGAACTGCGTGCACCTGGGCCCCGAGGGCTGCACCGTTTACGACGAGCGGCCGATGATCTGCCGCTTGTTCGGCACCACGCCACGGCTGCCGTGCCCCCGTGGCCGTGGGCCAAACCCGCTGATCGAGCCCGAGGCCGAGCAGCTGGTTCACCGGTTCATCGCCAGCACCCGGCAAGTACTGGTCTAGCTTCAGTCAGGGATGGGCAGGCAGAGGCTCTCTTTGACTTCTTCCATCACGATGTAGCTCTTGGATTCGCGCACATGCGGCAGCTTCAGCAGGATGTCGCCAAGCAGCTTGCGATACGAGGCCATTTCCGAGATGCGCGCTTTGACCAGGTAGTCGAAGTCGCCGGAAACCAGGTGGCACTCCAGCACATGGGGCAGCTTGAGCACTGCACGGCGAAATTCTTCGAAGGTGTCGCCAGATTTATAGTCCAGGCTGATTTCCACGAACACCAGCAAGCTGCCCTTGAGCTGTTGCGGGTTCAACCTGGCGTTGTAGCCCATGATGATGCCTTCGCGCTCCAGGCGACGTACACGTTCGGTGCAAGGTGTGGTGGAAAGCCCAACTTTCTCGCCCAGTTCGGTGAAGGAGATACGCCCGTCGTTCTGCAGGATACGCAGGATGTTACGGTCGATCTTGTCCAGTTCACGCTTGCTCTGGTGCTGGGTTCTCATAGGGGATGCCCCTCCGTGGAAGGCGATTTTGCCGAGAATTCTCGCCAATAATAGGCTTTTATATAGTGAATAGCACTGGGCTGAGATTCTTATACTGCGCGCATCGACGCTATATCAACAAAATTGCGGTGCGCCGCGTGCGAGGGATGAACGATGCGAGTATTGGTACTTGGTAGCGGTGTGATCGGTACCGCCAGTGCCTATTATCTGGCCCGGCAAGGCTTCGAGGTAACCGTGGTCGACCGCCAGCCGGCAGTGGCTCTGGAAACCAGCTTTGCCAACGCAGGCCAGATCTCGCCCGGCTATGCCTCGCCCTGGGCTGCCCCTGGTGTGCCGCTCAAAGCCATCAAGTGGCTGCTCGAGCGCCACGCTCCCCTTGCCATCAAGTTGACTGGGGATGTCGACCAGTACCTGTGGATGGCTCAGATGCTGCGTAACTGCACGGCCAGCCGCTACGCGGTGAACAAGGAGCGCATGGTGCGCCTGTCCGAGTACAGCCGCGACTGCCTCGATGAGTTGCGTGCCGAAACCGGGATTGCCTACGAAAACCGTAGCCTGGGTACTACTCAGCTGTTCCGCACCCAGGCTCAGGTCGACGCCGCGGCCAAGGACATCGCCGTACTGGAGCAGTCCGGTGTGCCTTACGAGCTGCTCGACCGCGATGGTATCGCCCGTGTCGAGCCGGCGCTGGCGGGAGTCAAAGACATCCTGGCCGGTGCCCTGCGCCTGCCCAACGACCAGACCGGTGACTGCCAGTTGTTCACCACCAAGCTTGCCGAGATGGCGGTCCAAATGGGCGTGGAGTTCCGTTTCGGCCAGGACATCCAGCGCCTGGACTTCGCTGGCGACCGCATCAATGGCGTCTGGATCGACGGTAAGCTGGAAACAGCCGACCGCTACGTGCTGGCCTTGGGCAGCTATTCCCCGCAGATGCTCAAGCCGCTGGGCATCAAGGCCCCGGTGTATCCGCTCAAGGGATACTCGCTGACCGTGCCGATTACCCATGCCGACATGGCGCCAACCTCGACCATCCTCGACGAGACCTACAAGGTGGCGATCACTCGTTTCGACAACCGCATCCGGGTTGGCGGCATGGCTGAAATCGCAGGTTTCGACCTTTCGCTGAACCCACGTCGACGCGAAACGCTGGAGATGATCGTCAACGACCTTTATCCTCGCGGCGGCGACCTTAGCCAGGCCAGTTTCTGGACCGGCCTGCGCCCGGCGACCCCGGACGGTACACCTATCGTCGGTGCCACGGCGTTCCGCAACCTGTTCCTGAACACCGGCCACGGCACGCTGGGCTGGACCATGGCCTGCGGTTCGGGCCGTTTGCTGGCTGACCTGATTGCGCGCAAGAAGCCGCAGATCAGTGCCGAAGGCCTGGATATCTTCCGCTATGGCAAGCGCCCGGAAGCCGCTAAGCACGGCCGCACCGAGCCGGCTCATCAGCAGTGAGGTTGCCTGTACCGGGCCCTTCGCGGCTAAAGCGCCTCCAACAGCTCACTTGGTTGCTGTAGAAGCGATTTCAGTCGCCAAGCCACCCACATTGATTTCAACCCGAACACCATAAGGCAGCCGCCATGCGTCCCGCCCGCGCCCTGATCGACCTTCAAGCCCTACGTCACAACTATCGCCTGGCCCGTGAACTGTCCGGTGCCAAGGCTCTGGCCGTGATCAAGGCCGACGCCTACGGCCATGGCGCGGTACGTTGCGCCTTGGCCCTGGAGCCCGAAGCCGACGGCTTTGCCGTGGCCTGCATCGAGGAAGCGCTGGAGCTGCGCGCCGCGGGCATCAAGGCCCCAGTGCTGCTGCTCGAAGGGTTTTTCGAAGCCAGCGAGCTTGCGTTGATTGCCAAGCACAGCTTGTGGTGCGTGGTGCATTCGCTATGGCAACTCGAAGCTATCGAGCAGACCCAAGTGCACAAGCCACTGACCATCTGGCTCAAGCTCGATAGCGGCATGCACCGCGTCGGCCTGCACCCTAAGGACTACCACGAGGCTTATGAGCGCCTGCTGGCCAGCGGCAAGGTTTCGCGCATCGTGCTGATGAGCCACTTCGCCCGCGCCGACGAACCCCAGGCCGAAACCACGGCTGAGCAGATCGCCGTGTTCAACGCCGCCCGTGAAGGCCTGGCCGCCGAATGCAGTCTGCGCAATTCCCCCGGTGTGCTAGCGTGGCCTCAAGCCCCTAGCGACTGGGTGCGCCCCGGCATCATGCTGTACGGCGCCAGCCCCTTCGAGGCCGAGCAGCCACAGGCCGCTCGCCTGCAACCGGTGATGACCCTGCAATCGAGGGTCATCAGCGTGCGTGAATTGCCTGCCGGTGCGCCGGTAGGCTACGGCGCCAAGTTCATCAGCCCGCGGCCGACCCGCGTGGGCGTGGTTGCCATGGGTTACGCTGACGGCTACCCACGCCACGCGCCCACCGGCACCCCTGTGCTGGTCGCAGGTAAACGCAGCCAATTGATTGGTCGCGTGTCGATGGACATGCTTTGCATCGACCTCACCGACGTACCTGAGGCCAACGTCGGCAGCCCTGTCGAGCTGTGGGGCAAGCACGTCCTGGCCAGTGATGTGGCGATGCACGCCGCGACCATTCCTTACCAGATCTTCTGCAACCTGAGGCGCGTACCGCTGGACTACTACGGCGAATAAGGCGCCGAAGCGGACACGTTGAGGGGCGGTGTGTTGTAAATACTGAACGGCATTGCCATGATATCGTTCACATTCACCCCGCCCATCTCACCGTTTCAGGAGGCGCAAGCTTTGGACGTCGGCGAACGACTGCAAGCCATTCGCAAGCTCAAGGGCCTTTCCCAGCGGGAATTGGCCAAGCGCGCGGGTGTGACCAACAGCACCATTTCCATGATCGAAAAGAATAGCGTAAGCCCCTCGATCAGCTCTTTGCGCAAGGTGCTCAGCGGCATACCGATGTCCATGGTCGAGTTCTTCTCGGTCGAACTGGAGCCTGAAAGCCCAGCGCAGATCGTCTACAAGGCCCACGAGCTGATCGACATTTCCGACGGCGCCGTCACCATGAAACTGGTGGGTAAATCACACCCCAACCGGGCTATCGCCTTTCTCACCGAGGTCTATCCGCCAGGGGCCGATACCGGCGCCGAGATGCTCACCCACGATGGCGAAGAAACCGGCATCGTGCTCGAAGGCAAGCTTGAGCTGGTAGTCGGCAATGAGATTTTCATTCTAGAAGCAGGCGACAGCTACTACTTCGAAAGCACCCGTCCGCACCGTTTTCGCAATCCATTCGATACCCCCGCGCGGTTGATCAGCGCTGCGACACCCTCGAACTTTTGATCCAGCGCAGTGCATTGATGGGTCAATAACCCTTTATGGAGTAGGGTCGTTCCACGGTTTCAGGCTTCCCGCTATACTTTTCCACGCCTGCGTTACCGTGGCCGCGGGCATGATTAGCCACCATGAGGGTGTTCGCGTGAACCAAATCAAGAAGATGCTGGCCGCACCAGCAGCCGTACTCGCCCTTTGGGCACTGAGCGCAACCGCAGCAACCAACGATGAGCTTGCCAAACGCCTCGAGCCGGTTGGCCAGGTGTGCGTGCAGGGGCAGCCCTGCCAGGGCATGGAAGTAGCGACCGCAGCCGGTGCCGGCGGGGCCAAATCGCCGGATGACGTTATCGCCAAGCACTGCAACGCCTGCCACGGCAGCGGCTTGCTGGGGGCTCCGAAAATTGGCGATACCGCTGCGTGGAAAGAGCGCGCTGACCATCAGGGCGGCTTGGACGGTATCCTGGCCAAGGCCATTACCGGCATCAACGCCATGCCGCCAAAGGGCACCTGTGCCGACTGCACGGATGATGAGCTCATGGGGGCCATCAAGAAGATGTCCGGTCTGTAAGATTCATATGCATTGCACAAAGCCCGCTATATCTGGCGGGCTTCGTATTTTTGGAGCCTGCGCCGGCTTCTTCGCCGCCAGGCGCAATACCCTCGCTGTGCGGTAGCTTCAACTGCACAATGGCCGCCTCAGGCAACCAACCCGCCTTGGCCCATGTCCAACCCCTGACCCCATGGATGATTCAGGAGGCCTCGATGCACCTCTGCTCCATCGACCAGGCCGTCGAGCACGTTCTCTCCCGCCTGCCAACCCACATACATATGGGGCTACCGCTGGGCCTGGGTAAACCCAACGCGTTCGTCAATGCGCTCTATGCCCGGATAAGCGAGCTACCCGAGCGCCGCCTGACGATCTACACCGCACTCTCGCTTGGTCGACCTGCCGTGGGCGATGGGCTGCAGAGGCGCTTCATCGAGCCCTTCGTCGAGCGCGTGTTCGCTGATTACGAAGAGCTCCGCTACCTCGCCGACCTGCGCAACGACAGCCTGCCGCCAAATGTGCGCGTCGAGCAGTTCTTCATGCAGCCCGGCAGCTTGCTGCACAGCGAAACCGCACAGCAGGACTACATCAGCAGCAATTACAGCCACGCAGCCCGTGACATCAATGCCAAGGGTCTGAACCTGATCGCCCAGCTGGTTGCCGCCACGCCAGAAAAACCCGTGCATCTGAGCCTGGCCTGCAACCCTGATATCACCCTCGATCTGCAACCGATGATCGCCAAGCGGCGTGCCGCGGGCGAAACCATCCTCATGCTCGGGCAAGTGCACAGTGAGTTGCCTTACATGCCCGGCGATGCCGAGTTGCCGATCGATGCGTTCGACCTACTGATCGACGAAGCAGAGCAGCGCCGGCTGTTTTCCACCCCCAACATGCCGGTCACGACGCAGGATCACTGCATCGGCCTGCACGCCAGCACCTTGGTGCGCGATGGCGGCACGTTACAGATCGGTATTGGCGCCATGGGTGATGCCCTGGCCGCTGCGTTGCTCGCCCGTCAGGGCGACAACCCAGGCTACCGGGCGTTGCTTGAGGCGTTGGGCTTGGGCAGTTGGCAAGGGTTGATAGAGCGGGAAGGGGGGCTGGACCCTTTTGCCCAAGGCTTGTATGGCTGCAGCGAAATGTTCGTCAACGGCCTGCTGGCGCTGGCCGAAGCCGGTGTGGTGCGTCGCCCAGTGGACGAGCGGGGTACGCTGGTGCACGGCGGCTTCTTCCTTGGGCCCCAGGCTTTCTACCAGCGGTTACGGGAGATGTCGCTGGAGCAACGTGCCCGTTTCGCCATGACCCGCATCAGCTTCATCAACGAGCTATACGGCGAGGAAGACCTCAAGCGCCATCAGCGCCGGGATGCACGCTTCGTCAACACGGTATTCGGCATGACCCTGCTCGGTGCCGGTGTGGCCGACCAACTCGAAGATGGCCGGGTGCTCAGCGGCGTAGGCGGGCAATACAACTTCGTAGCGCAAGGCCATGCCTTGGAGGGCGGGCGCTCGATCCTGTTGCTGCGCAGTTGGCGCGAGGCCGGCGGTGAGGTGACATCCAACCTGTTCTGGCGCTACGGCCACTGCACGATTCCACGTCACCTGCGCGATATCGTGGTGACCGAATATGGTATTGCCGACCTGCGCGGGCAAACCGACAGCGAGGTAATTGCGCGCTTACTGGCGATCAGCGATTCGCGGTTTCAGGATCGATTGCTCGCGCAGGCCAAGGAGGCAGGCAAGCTGGCCCAGGATTTTCAGCTCGATCCACGTTTTACCGACAACACGCCGCAGCGCCTGGAAGCCATCAAGGCGCAGCATGCCCGGCTGTTTCCGGAGTATCCCCTGGGCACGGACTTCACGGCTGAGGAACGCGATCTGTTGCGCGCGCTGAATTGGTTGAAGAGCAAGTTCAAGCTCAGTGAGGCGCTGGAGCTGGGTAAGGCCACACTGGATGCGCCGGGGCCTGAGGGTTATGAGGCGCACTTGGCGCGAATGCAGCTGGACCACCCGCAGGGTCTCAAGGATGAGTTGTACCAGCGCTTGCTGCTGGCAGGCTTGCAAGCCACTCAATGAGCTTGAGCGCACACCTTGGCGTAGAGCAGAGGGTTCACTGGCGGACGCGATTTGGCATACGCCATCGCCTTCGCGGGTGAACCCGCTGCTACAGCGAGCACCAAGTCGGGGGCTTACTCGATGAAGCTGACCACACCGCCTTCGAGCGACTTCACCCGAGCCAGCGACTCGACGCGGTAGCCCTGGCTGTCCAGTTCGGCGCGACCGCCCTGGAACGACTTCTCGATGACGATCCCCAGGCCCGCCACCGTGGCACCGGCTTGCTTGATGATCGAGATCAGCGCCTGGGACGCCTTGCCATTGGCCAGGAAGTCGTCGATCACCAGCACGCGGTCGCTGCTGTTGAGGTGGCGTGGCGAAATAGCCACGGTGTTCTCGGTCTGCTTGGTGAAGGAGTACACCGAGGCCGTCAGCAGGTTTTCGGTCAGGGTCAGCGACTGATGCTTGCGCGCGAAAATCACCGGTACGCCCAGCTTGAGGCCGGTCATCACCGCCGGGGCGATGCCTGAGGCTTCGATGGTGACGATCTTGGTGACGCCGGCATCGGCGAACAGGCGGGCGAACTCGTCACCTATCAGCTGCATCAGCGCCGGGTCGATCTGGTGGTTGAGAAACGCGTCGACTTTGAGAACCTGATCGGAAAGCACGATGCCTTCTTCGCGAATCTTCTGATGCAGTGCTTGCACTGTGGTATTCCTCGACGTAACAAAGGTGGCCGCTGAAAGCGGCAGAGTTAAAGAGTAATGGTTGATCAGCGTTTGAGCATTGCCCGGATATCGGCCAGAGCGTTATTGCCGCGCGCGGCTTTCACCTCCACCGGGGCGTCGTCCAGGCCTTCCCAGGCCAGGTCGTCGGGCGGTAATTCATCGAGGAAGCGGCTAGGCGTGCAGTCGATGATCTCGCCGTACTGCTTGCGCTTGGCCGCGAAGGTGAAGGCCAGGGTCTGGCGGGCGCGGGTAATACCCACGTAGGCCAGGCGGCGCTCCTCTTCGATGGTATCGGCCTCGATGCTGGAGCGGTGGGGGAGGATTTCCTCCTCCATGCCCATGATGAATACGTAAGGAAATTCCAAGCCCTTGGAGGCGTGCAGGGTCATCATCTGCACGCCCTCGGCGTTCTCTTCTTCTTCCTGCTGGCGTTCGAGCATGTCGCGCAGCACCAGCTTGCCAATGGCGTCTTCGATGGTCATGTCACCCTCTTCGTCCTTCTCGAGGGTGTTCTTCAGCGCGTCGACCAGGAACCAGACGTTGCTGATGCGAAACTCCGCCGCCTTGTCGCTGGCGGTCTGTTGACGGATCCAGTTCTCGTAGTCGATGTCGCGGATCATCTCGTGCAGGGCGGCAATCGGGTCGTCCAGGGCAACCTTGTGACGTACCCCGTCAAGCCAGTGCTTGAAGCGCTGCAGGCGCTCGGTGTAACGCGCGTCAAGGTGCTCGCCCAGGCCCAGCTCCTCGCTGGCGGCATACATCGAGATGCCCCGCTCGGTGGCATAGTTGCCGAGCTTTTCCAGGGTGGTGGAGCCGATCTCCCGACGCGGTACGTTGATCACGCGCAGGTAGGCGTTGTCGTCGTCCGGGTTCACCAGCAAGCGCAGGTAGGCCATGAGGTCCTTGACCTCCTGGCGGCCGAAGAAGCTGTTGCCGCCCGACAGGCGATACGGCACCTGATGATGCTGCAGCTTCAGTTCGATCAATTTGGCTTGGTAGTTGCCGCGGTACAGGATGGCGAAGTCGCTGTACGGTCGGTTGGTGCGCAGGTGCAGTGTGAGGATTTCCATGGCCACGCGTTCGGCCTCGGCTTCCTCGTTCTTGCAGCGGATCACACGGATCTCGTCGCCCACGCCCATCTCGCTCCACAGCTGCTTCTCGAAAGCGTGCGGGTTGTTGGCGATCAGCACGTTGGCGCAGCGCAGAATGCGGCTGGTGGAGCGGTAGTTCTGTTCGAGCATGACGATCTTCAGGGAGGGGTAATCCTCCTTGAGCAGCATCAGGTTTTCCGGCCGCGCGCCGCGCCAGGCGTAGATGGACTGGTCGTCATCGCCCACCACCGTGAACTGGTTGCGCATGCCGATGAGCATCTTGACCAGCAGGTACTGGCTGGCGTTGGTGTCTTGGTACTCGTCCACCAACAGGTAACGCACACGGTTCTGCCAGCGCTCGAGCACGTCGGGGTGCTCCTGGAACAGCTTGACCGGCAGCAGGATCAAATCGTCGAAGTCCACCGCATTGTAAGCCTTGAGCGTGCGCTGGTAGTGGGTGTAGACAATGGCGGCGGTCTGCTCGCGGGGGTTGCGCGCTTTTTCCAAGGCTTCGGTGGGCAGGATCAGGTCGTTTTTCCAGGCACCGATCATGTTCTTGATCTCGTCGATGCCGTCGTCGCCTGAATATTCCTTCTGCATGATGTCCGACAGCAGCGCCTTGATGTCGGATTCGTCGAAGATCGAGAAACCAGGCTTGTAGCCCAGGCGCTCGTGTTCCTTGCGGATGATGTTCAGGCCCAGGTTGTGGAAGGTACACACCGTCAGGCCTCGACCTTCCCCTGGGCGCAGCAGGGTGGCGACCCGCTCCTTCATCTCGCGGGCGGCCTTGTTGGTGAAGGTCATCGCCACGATGTACTGGGCACGGATGCCGCAGTTCTGGATGAGGTGGGCAATCTTGCGTGTGATCACGCTGGTTTTGCCCGAGCCTGCACCGGCGAGCACCAATAGAGGGCCGCCGACATAGTCACGGGCTTCCTGTTGCCGGGGATTGAGTCGGGACATGCTAGAAACCGGGGGTCGCCAGAAAATAGCCGCGCATTCTAACAGGCATGGGGCCTTAATGGCGCGACCGTCTGACGTTTGGGTCAGACTTTTATACGCGGATAAGCATTAGTCAAACTAATGCTATTCACCGAAAAAATCGCAATTGCCGGTTTGCCCCGTTTGGCGCAGGATGCACGTCAAAATGCGACGGGAGGCACTGCCGGCAAAGGATATGCTAAAAGTGAAAATCATTTTCATTTATGCAGTAGCATATCCGGTATTCAACGCTACGCCTTTAGAGTTTTAAGGAGCCTGCTTGTCCACGCCTGTCGAACCTTTGCGTTTGCTGTTGCTGGCCGATGAGCCGGAATGGGCCGCCTTGCTACGCGAATGCTTGCTGCCGCTCGAAGGCAGCGCTGTGTTGCTGACCGCGCCGAACTGGGCGGCGGTCGACACCTTGTTCAGCCATGACCGCCATGCGGTGGTGCTGGCCACGCCGGCCCTACAGCCGGCACCCGGTCGCTGCGAGCTGCCGACCATCGTGTTGCTCGAGCATGAGCCAGACACATCACCTACGGGCGTCAGTGACTGGCTGGTACGAAACCAACTCAATGCCGATACCCTGCGCCGCTCCTTGCGCCACGTGCGCGAGCGCGGCGTGCTGGTAGCAACCTTGCAGCGCCTTGCCGAGCAGGACCCACTGACAGGCATCGCCAACCGCCAGGGTTTCCAGGCATTGCTGACCACCCGCTTGGCAGAGAACGAAGGCCGTGGCGTTGCCCTTGGCCACCTGGACCTGGACAACTTTCGCCACGTCAACGATGCGCTCGGCCATCAATGCGGTGATCGGCTGATCCTGCAGGTGGTGTCGCGGCTCAAGCAGCAACTGGAGGCAGGTGACCAGTTGGCGCGCCTTGGCAGCGATGAATTCGCCTTGCTGATCGACACGCGCCGTGACCCGAACCGTGCCGAATGGATCGCCGAACGCATCGTCGAGGCGTTGGCCGAGCCCTACTGGATCGACGGTGAAAGCCTGCTGCTGGGCTGCAGCCTTGGCCTGGCCCACGCCCGAGCCCAGGGCGGGGCAGACCCGCTGATGTGGCATGCGCACATCGCCATGCGCCAGGCCAAAGGCAGCCAGGGCTGCACGTTCCATGTGTTCAACGAACGGATCAATCGCAATGCCCGCAGCCTGGCGGACCTGGAAAGCGAGCTGCGCCGGGCACTGCGCCGCGATGAACTGGAACTGCACTACCAGCCACGGCTGAACCTTGCCGATGGGCGCATCGTCGGCCTCGAAGCACTGGTGCGCTGGCGCCACGCCGAGCGTGGCCTGCTGCCGCCCAGCGAATTCGTACCGTTGGCCGAGCAGAGTGGGCTGATCGTGCCGCTGGGGTATTGGGTGATTTCTCGCGCCCTGCGCGATATGCAGGCCTTGCAAGAGCGCGGGCTGCAACCGTTGCACATGGCGGTGAACCTGAGTTTCCGCCAGTTCCAGGACAGCCAGTTGCTGGCCACGCTAAGCAGGCTGATCGTCGAACATGGGATCGATGCCCGCTGGCTCGAGTTCGAACTCACCGAAACAGCCGTGATGCGCCGCAACGAGCTGGTGCGCCAGACCATGGACGCATTGGGGCGTTTGGGTGTGCGTTTTTCACTGGACGACTTTGGCACCGGCTTCTCGTCCTTCGTGCACCTGAACAGCTTGCCGATCACCCTGCTCAAGGTCGACCGCAGCTTCGTCGCCGAAATGGAGTTGCGCGAAGAGAATCGAAAATTGGTGCATGCCATGATCAACCTGGCGCACAACCTGAACCTGGAAGTGGTAGCCGAAGGTGTGGAAAGCCCGGAGCAGATGGCTTTGCTACGCCAGTTCGGTTGTGACCAGGTGCAAGGGTTCCTGGTCAGTAGGCCTTTGCCGGTAGAGGAATTGATCGACTATCTGCTGCAGGCGCCCAATAGCCCTGTGGCTGCCGCGCTTTAGGCCCCTTGGCGGGTGAGCCCGCCCCGCAGTCTCATGCGAGCGCTGCAGGAGCGGGTTTACCTGGTAAGAGCCCTTCAGTCAGACCGGCGAGGCAGCCCCAACCCCCGCCCTGCCCAGCAAGCGTTTCATCCGCCACTCGAAACCCAAGGTCAGCGCCACCGCGGCGCAGGCCAGCCCCAACGCCAGCCCCCACCATACTCCTACAGCCCCACCTCCCAGGGTGAAGGTGAACAACCAGGCGCTGGGCGCGCCTATCAGCCAATAGCAGCATAAACCGATCAGGAATGTGGTCTTGGCATCCTTCAAGCCGCGGATCGAGCCCATGGCGATGCTCTGCATGCCATCGAACAGTTCAAACCACGCAGCCACCATCAGCAGCTGCACGGCCAGCTGGTAGATCGCGGTGAAGCCTGGATCATCACGGTCGATGAACAATCCCACCAGCGCGTCCGGCAGCAGCAGGAACAACGCCGCGAAGCCGAACATGATCATCGCCCCGAAGCCGATGCCCACGCGCCCGGCACTGCGTGCCGCCAGCAGGTTGCCGGCGCCGTAGTACAAACCCACCCGCATGGTCACCGCATACGAGAGGCCGGTCGGCACCATGAAAGCGGTCGAGACGATCTGCAAAGCGATCTGATGCGCTGCCAGCTGCGTGCTGCCCAGCACGCCCATGCACAATGCGGCGAAGGCGAACAAGCCAACTTCCACCATGTAGGTGCCGCCAATGGGCAGGCCCAGCCGCCAAAGTTCACGCAGGGCCGGCAGCGAAGGCCGCGATAGCCCTTTGCGCAGTGGGTAATCGGTATAGGCGCGGTGCCAGCGGATATACAACGCCAATGCGATAGCCATGCCCATCGACACCACCGAGGTGACCAAGCCGATGCCCATCAGGCCCAGCTTCGGCAGGCCGAACATGCCTTCGATGAGGGCAACGTTGAACAGGTAGTTGAGTACTGTACCGACCAGGCTGATGACCATGACTGGCGTCGAGTGGCCCAGTGCACTGGTGAAACCTCGCAGGGCCATGAAGGTCAGGTAGCCGGGCAGCGCCAAGGGCAGCAGGGTGAGGAATTCGGCGGCCGAGTCGACGTTTTCCGGCTGCTGACCGAACAGCAACAGCACAGGTTTAAGGTTCCACAACACCAGTGCTGCCAGCAGCGCCAGCCCCCAGGCCAGCCATAGGCCGTTCTGTGCCAAGCGGGTTGCGCCCTCGATGTCGTTGGCGCCCTTGCGGATTGCTACCAAGGTGCCGACCGCGGCAATCACACCCAGGCAGAAGATCGACACGAACGAATAGCTGGCCGCGCCCAGGCCGCCTCCGGCCAAAGCTTGCGGGCTGATACGGGCCATCATCAGGGTGTCGGTCAGCACCATCAGCATGTGCGCCAACTGCGAGGCGATCAACGGCCCAGCCAGGCGCAGTAGAGCCTTGAGTTCTTGGGTGGGCGCGACGTGCATGGGTGTGGTCCTTGTGTTTGATCCTGTGAGCGAGGGACGATTCTGAGGCTTTGGTCAACTTTGCACAAAAGGATAAAAGCGATGGTTGGCATGAGTTGAACTCATCCATATATGATGGCTTGGCAATGGTTTTCCACCCAATGATTACAGGTGTGCCATGTCTCGCCAGCTACCAGCGCTGTATGCACTGCGCGCATTCGAAGCGGCTGCGCGGTTGAACTCGTTCACCCGCGCAGGTGAAGAACTGTCGATCACCCAAAGTGCAGTCAGCCGGCATATCCACACCCTCGAACATCACTTCGGCTGCAAGCTGTTCGTGCGCAGTGGCCGTAATCTGCAACTGACCGAAGCGGCGCGCATGCTGCTGCCCGGTGTACGTGAAGGTTTCGCCGCTCTGGAACGGGCGTGCGACACCTTGCGCGGTGAGGATGACATTCTGCGCATGAAGGCGCCCTCGACCCTTACCATGCGTTGGTTGCTGGCACGGCTGAGCCACTTCCGCCACCTGCAGCCCGGTAATGAGGTGCAGCTGACCAGCGCCTGGATGGACGTCGACCATGTGGACTTCAACCAGGAGCCGTTCGATTGCGCGGTGCTGCTCAGTGACGGGGTATTTCCCGCAGACTGGGAGGTGCGGCGCTTGTTTCCCGAGCTGCTGATTCCGGTGGGGGCGCCGGATCTGCTCAAGCACGGGCCTTGGGACGAGCGGCGACTGGCGGGCATCGAGCTTTTGCACCCAACCCCCGACAAACGTGACTGGCGCGAATGGCTCGAGCGCATGGGCCTGAGCGATCAGGTGTCGATCAAAGGCGGGCAGGTGTTCGATACGCTGGAGCTGGGCATGATCGCTGCAGCTCGGGGCTATGGAGTGTCGATGGGTGACTTGTTGATGGTGGCCGAGGACGTGGCTCAGGGGCGCCTGAGCTTGCCTTGGCCGACGGCGGTGCCCAGCGGGCTGGACTATTACCTGGTGTGGCCGCGCACCCGGCCAGGCGGCGAGCGGCTGCGGCGCTTGAGCCTGTTTCTGCAGGAGGAGGCGGCGGCAGTGGACTTGCCAGCGGTAGAGATCCTGCCGGCGCTTTGATTGCCTGCAGTGGCGCTCCTGCGGGGTCAACCCATGCAATGGCCAACTAAGGAAAACGTTTGCCAATACCCCGGCCCGACACTCAAGTATTCATCGGCGACGCCGATTGACTGGCACCAGCGTCCCGCAAGAGGACGCGCTTCCCCGTCGTCATTCAAGCGGGTGGTCAGTGCGATCAGGATGATCCCGGCCTCTTGCCAGGAGCTGCTTTATGTCTCAACCGCGTGCCCGGATTGCCTCGCAACTCGGTGTTGCCCTCGCCATCGTGCTGGCGCTGGTGATTTCCGGCAGTACTTTGTTCGCCCTGCGTGCGCTGGACGATGCCAACCTAGCAACACGCCAGGCCCACCTGGCCAGTGAAGCACGGCTGTTGGCCGATCAGCTCGACACCTTCCATGGCTCCCTGAAAGACAATACCCAGCGCCTGAGCGGCTTGTTCGAACGCCGCTTCGCTTCGGGCCTCACGCTGCATCCAGGTGAGAGCGTGGAGGTTGCAGGCCAGGCTACACCGGCTCTTTATCTGGGTGATCGGCTAGTGAACAACGACTTCCAGGTGGTCGACGAATTTCAGCAGATGACCGCAGGCATTGCGACGGTGTTCGTGCGCAGTGGCGATGATTTCGTGCGCATCAGCACCAACCTCAAAAAACAAGACGGCACACGTGCCATCGGCACCCAGCTCGATCGCCAGCATCCGGCCTATTCCAAGCTGCTAGCCGGGCAAATGTACGTGGGCCGTGCCGTGCTGTTCGATCGTAACTACATGACCCGGTACGTGCCGGTCAGCGACAGCAGCGGGCGAGTGATCGCGGTTTTGTTCGTCGGCTTCGACTACACCGATGCGCAGAACGCGCAATTCGCCAACCTCAAGCGTTTTCGCATCGGTACCACCGGCTCGTTGGCCATCCGTGATGCTCAGGATCAATGGCTGGTGCCACCGGCCAACGCTGATCAGGACCTGTTCAGTGCCAGCGCGCCATTTGCCGAGGGCCCCTGGACAGTGGTCGCCAGCATGCCCAAGGCAGAGATCCGCGAGGTGACCTGGAGTGTGGGCATGCGCCTGGCCATCGGCAGCCTGCTGGCCATGCTGCTGGCGGTGGCCGCCACGTTGTGGCTGCTGCGGCGCAAATTGCGCCCGCTGGATGATCTGGTGCGCCAGGCCGAGGCACTGGGTGCTGGCGACCTGAATGCGCGCTTGAGTGTGACCAGCCACGACGAGATCGGCCAGCTGGCACGCAGCTTCAACCAGATGGGCGAGGCGTTGGCGAACATGGTCGCGCACATTCGTAGTGCTTCCGAGCAGGTCAGCAGCCGTGCGCGCTCGCTGTCCGGGCTTTCTGCCGGAGCCTGCGAGGGCATGGATCAACAATCAGGCGAGATCACCAGCATGGCTGGCGCGGTGGAGGAGTTCAGCGCCACCTCGATGAACATCGCCGACAACATGGCGGGTACCGAACGTATGGCCCGTGACAATGCTCAGCAGACGCGTATCGGCCGCAGCGCCATGGACGAAGCCTCTGGCTCGCTCAAGCAGATTGCCCAAGCGTTGGGCGGCACTGCCACAGTGATGGATAGCCTGGGCGCACGCTCTCAAGAAATCGGCGGCATCATCAGCGTGATCACGGCGATTGCTGAGCAAACCAACCTGCTGGCGCTGAACGCGGCGATCGAGGCTGCGCGGGCTGGGGAGCAGGGCCGTGGCTTTGCCGTGGTGGCGGACGAGGTACGTGGGCTGGCAGCACGCACGCGCCAGGCGACCGATGAGATTTCAGGGATGATCACCAGCATCCAGCAGCAGACTGGCCATGCCATCGATACCCTGGAGCAGGGCAACCAATTGATGCAGGAAGGCCTGGCGCGCAACGACAAAGTTGCCCAGGCGCTGGCGCGAATCGATGAGCAAAGCCGTACGGCAGGTGAGCAGTTCGCGGTGATCAGCACGGCGACCCAGGAGCAAAGCAGCACCGCCACCGTGCTTAGCCGCAATTTGCAGAGCATTGCCCAGGCCAACAGCGAGCAGCGTGATGTGGCCAAGGAGCTGGCCTTCACAGCGCGGGAGCTGGAAGGCTTGGCGGCGCAGTTGCGTCAGGAAGTGGATCGCTTCCGTTGAGCCCGATGGGTTACAGCGAGCCCAGTTCAAGGGCCTGGGCACAGGCCTGAATCGAGCGCTGCTCACTTTGCGCATACAGCGCGAGTTCATCCTGCACCTGCAGCCCCAGCGCGGCTTCGAACGCCTCACGATTGGCATTGCTACCGTAGTCCGCCTGGCCATCGTCGCCGAGGTTCGACTGGAAGATCCCCGCCGCACTCACCGGCAGAAAGTCCTCGTACACCAATGCTTCAAAATGCACATGGCCAGCAGCGATCAGCCCTTGCAACGTAGTGGGCCGGTCGATGCGCGTGCGTGCGGCCAGACCCTGCTCGGTGGCGAAGTAGCGGAAGTACGCCAACCCTTGTTCGCGCATCTGCGCCAGGTCATCCGGAAACTCGGCAAAGCTCTCCTGCAGCAGCGCCATGTAGCGCTCGGCATTGGCCTCGGCCGGTGCGCCACCCAGGGCTGCACGGGTGGCATCCAGTAACCGGTCGTACAGTTGGCGCCCCTTGGGCGTCAGCGCCGCGCCACGCTGTTCGATTTCGCCAAAGCGAGCCGTATGGCTGCCTTGGTGATCACTGAAGGCAACCTGCTCCTGCAGTGCCTTGAAGCTGGTCTGGCGCAGCAGAATCGGATGACGACGGGTAGGCGGCCCTTCGATCACGGCCTTGGGCGGTATGCCTTTGGCTGGCATCCCGGCCTGGATCGCGTCGATGTCCAGGGTGCGTGGGGTCAGGTGATTGATGTGCGGGCCCTTGAAGGCCACAACGTCGGCAATCAGGCGGTGCTGGTCGTGCAATTGCTGGTACTGCTCGGCAGTTACAGTTGCGTCATGGTGCCAGCGGAAGGTATGCAGCGCTTCGCTCACGAATTCGTCGGCGTCAGCAGCAGTGAGGCCACCATCGCGTTCGGCCTGAGCAATCAGCTCCAAGGTGCGGGTGGTGAAAATCTTGCGCTTGGCCAGAATTTCCTGGGCCATTTCGCGCAATTTGACATCGTCGATCAGCTCAAGGCGCAGCAACGAGGTGAACACCCGAAATGGGCTGGCATGCAGCGACTGCTCATGCACGGCGCGAAACGCGGTGGAGTGTACCGGTACGCCGGCAGAGCTTAGGTCGTAGTAACCGACCGGCGTCATGCCCATCACCGCGAACAGACGAGCGATGGTTGCCAACTCTTCGGCGCTACCCACCCGAATGGCACCGTGGCGCTCCTGGTCCAGACGCTCGAGCTCGCCAGTCCAGCGCAGGGCGTTGTAAACCTCGGGCTGCTCGGCCAGGACCTGCTGGTTAATTTCGCTCACCAGCTCCAGCAGCGTGCCGTACAGCGGCACTTCCTGTTTGTACATGAGCGACATGGCGGCAGAGAACTGCGCGCGGATGCTGTCGGGGCTGACGAAATCGTGGGCGGGCATCGCTAGCTTCCTGGTTGAGTTCGGACGCTTACATGAAAGCTGGGAATGCACTTGGCTCACAAGCGAAAAAAAGTGTGTCAGTCATTCCATTTTTGATCGACCTTCAGTTCTTCAGCTGCTCGCCCACCCATTCCACCAGCGCCCTGACTTTGGGCACTTCGGCCGCATGCTCGGCATAGGCCAGGTAATGCTTGCCGGCACTTGGCATTGCATGGTTCCAGGCAACCACCAGGCTGCCTTCGGCCAACTCTCTGGCCACCAGGTAGCGAGGCACCAGCGCTACGCCACACCCAGCCTGCGCTGCACTGAGCGCCATGTAGAAGGTATCGAAGCGCGGGCCGTGGTAGGCGCTGACACTGTGCAAGCCCAACTCCAGAAACCATTCATGCCAGGCCTGTGGGCGCGAAGTGCTTTGCAGAAGCACCTTATCCGCCAGTTCACCGGCATCCTCCAGCGTACGCCCCGCCAGCAGCTCCGGCGCGCACACGGGCACTACCTCCTCACCGAACAACTCGACGCAGGTTGCGCCCGGCCAGGTGCCCTGGCCATAGAAGAACACCACATCCGCCGAACCCTGTAGCAGGGCGAACGGCTCCATTTCGTTGCGGATGTCGAGGTGGATATTGCCGTGGCGTTTGCCGAAACCCTTGAGGTGCGGGATTAGCCAGCGCACGCCGAAACTCGGTTGAGTGGCTACCTTGAGTATCTCGGTTTGCTCGCCGTAGGTGAGCACGTAGCGGCTGGACATATCGACCTGGGTGAGAATCTTGTTCACCTCTGCCAAATACAGGCTGCCGGCAGGGGTGAGTTGCAGGCGCCTGCGGATGCGCAGGAACAGGTGGTGGCGCAGCATCTCTTCAAGCTGTGCGACCTGCTTGCTGACCGCGCTCTGGGTCAGGTGCAGCTCCTCGGCTGCGCGGGTGAAACTCAGGTGACGGGCCGCAGCTTCGAAGCACTGCAGGGCGGTCATGGAGGGCACCAGGCGTTTGGACATAGGGGGCTTTCCAGCTCTAATCATTACCTGGGGGAATGATATGCGGAATAAAGGTCGTTTGTTGCATGGGTGTGATCGGATTAATACTGATCCACATCATTTTTCCACCCCATCACCCGATGTAGGAGAAGCACAAATGGTTGCTGGATTGCTCGAGCGCCTGGGCGTTGCCGCCGAGGCTTACACCCAGGGCGATTACCCTGTTCACACGCCGATCGACGGCAGCCAGATCGCCTCGGTGAAACTGCTCGGCAAGGTCGAGACTACCGCCCGCATCGATCAGGCCCAGCAAGCCTTCGAAGCCTGGCGCAGCGTGCCGGCCCCGCGCCGTGGCGAACTGGTGCGCCTGTTCGGTGAAGTACTGCGCGAGCACAAGGCCGACCTTGGCGAGTTGGTGTCGATCGAGGCCGGCAAGATCACCCAGGAAGGCCTGGGTGAGGTGCAGGAAATGATCGACATTTGTGATTTCGCCGTTGGCCTGTCGCGTCAGCTGTATGGTCTGACCATCGCCTCCGAGCGCCCTGGCCACCACATGCGTGAAACCTGGCACCCGCTGGGTGTTGTCGGTGTGATCAGCGCGTTCAACTTCCCAGTGGCCGTGTGGGCTTGGAACACCGCGTTGGCGTTGGTGGCTGGCAACTCGGTGGTGTGGAAACCGTCCGAGAAGACGCCGCTGACCGCCTTGGCTTGCCAGGCACTGTTCGAAAAAGCCCTCAAGGCCTTCGGTGACGCCCCGGCAGGCTTGGCGCAACTGGTCATTGGCGGTCGCGAAGCTGGCGAAGCGATGGTCGACGACCCACGCGTACCGCTGGTCAGCGCCACCGGTAGCACCCGCATGGGCCGTGAAGTCGGGCCGCGCGTGGCGGCACGTTTTGGCCGCAGTATCCTCGAGCTGGGCGGCAACAACGCCATGATCCTCGCCCCAAGCGCCGACCTGGACCTGGCCGTGCGCGGCATCCTGTTCTCCGCCGTAGGCACCGCTGGCCAGCGCTGCACCACCCTGCGCCGTCTGATCGTGCATCGCTCGATCAAGGACGAAGTGGTAGCCCGTGTCAAAGCAGCCTATGGCAAGGTGCGTATCGGTGACCCACGCAAGGACAACCTGGTCGGCCCGCTGATCGACAAGCAGTCCTTCGACGCCATGCAAGGTGCATTGGCCAAGGCCCGCGACGAAGGCGGTCAGGTATTCGGTGGCGAGCGTCAGTTGGCCGAGCAATACCCCAATGCCTACTACGTGTCGCCTGCCATTGCCGAGATGCCGGCCCAGAGCGACGTAGTGCGCCATGAAACCTTTGCGCCGATCCTCTACGTGCTGGCATATGACGACTTCGAAGAGGCTCTGCGCCTGAATAACGAAGTGCCACAGGGCCTGTCCTCGTGCATTTTCACCACCGACATTCGCGAGGCCGAGCGCTTCCAGAGCGCTTCGGGCAGCGACTGTGGCATCGCCAACGTCAACATTGGTACCAGCGGCGCAGAGATTGGCGGGGCGTTCGGTGGCGAGAAGGAAACGGGCGGCGGTCGTGAGTCGGGTTCCGATGCCTGGAAAGGCTACATGCGTCGCCAGACCAACACTGTGAACTACTCGCGTGAGCTGCCGCTGGCGCAGGGTATCGTGTTCGACTGATGGGCTCAGGCGGGGGCGTTGCCCCCGTTTCGTGGGTAAACCCGCTTCTATGGGCATCGTGCATGCGATGCAGATCCCTAATAGCAGCGGGTTTACCCGCGAATGGGCTGCAAAGCAGCCCCAAACAAGAACAAATCGCTGGAGCCGGGCCATGTCCGAACTGCGTCAACAATGCTTGTGGGAACACGTCAGCCAACCGAGCGTCGCCAGCCAGGCGCTGGCCGGTGAACACAAGGCCGATGTCTGCGTGATCGGCGGTGGCATCACCGGCCTGTCAGCGGCTGTGCACTTGCTCGAACAGGGCAAGTCGGTGATTGTGCTGGAGGCCTGGAAGATCGGCCACGGCGGCTCCGGGCGCAACGTGGGGCTGGTCAACGCCGGCACTTGGATCCGCCCTGATGATGTCGAAGCCACCTTGGGTCACAAGCAGGGTAGCCGCCTGAACAAGGTGCTCGGCGAAGCCCCCGCGCAAGTGTTCGACATGATCGAACGCCTCGGCATCGACTGCCAGGCCCAGCATAAAGGCACGCTGCACATGGCGCACAACGCCACCGGTATCGCCGACCTCGAGGCCCGCCATGAGCAATGGCGCCGCCGCGGTGCCGACGTGCAGTTGCTGACCGGCAGCCAGTGCCAGGAATACTGCGGCACCGACAAAATCTCTGCAGCGCTGCTGGACCGCCGCGCCGGCACCATCAACCCTATGGGCTACACCCAGGGCCTGGCCGCCGCCGTGGCGCGCCTGGGCGGCAGGTTGTTCCAGCAATCCTCGGTCGAAGGCCTTGAGCGCGAAGGCGATGCCTGGCGGGTGAAGACCGCGCGGGGTTCGGTTCGCGCCGACAAGGTGGTGATCTCCACGGGCGCCTACACCGAAGGCGACTGGAGCAACCTGCAAAAGCAGTTCTTCCGTGGTTACTACTACCAGGTGGCGTCCAAGCCGCTGCAGGGCGCCGCCGCCGACAAGGTGTTGCCGCACGGCCAGGGTTCGTGGGACACCCGTACCGTGCTCAGCAGCATCCGCCGTGACGATCAGGGCCGCCTGTTGCTGGGCAGCCTTGGCCGGGTCGACAACAAGCCGGCCTGGTTCGTGCGCAGCTGGGCCGACCGTATCCAAAGCCACTACTACCCGCAATTGGGCAAGGTCGAGTGGGAGATGCACTGGACCGGCTGCATCGACTTCACCCCAGACCATTTGATGCGGCTGTTCGAGCCGGCGCCGGGGTTGGTGGCTGTGACCGGGTATAACGGCCGTGGCAACACCACCGGGACAGTGATTGGCCGGGCGTTGGCCGAGTTCCTGCTCAAGGGTGAGGCCGACAGTCTGCCAATTCCGTTCTCGCCGATGGTCGGCGTCAGTGCGCCTTCGTTGCGCACTGCGTTCTACGAGTCCGGCTTCTCGCTGTATCACGCTGGGCAATGCTTGAGGGTTGTGCTGTAAGTCATGGCCTCTTCGTGACGAGTCGCCGCGAAGAGGCCGCTACAGGATTATTTATGCAGCCAGCTGAGGAAGCCGCCTTTCTTGACCAAAGCCGGCTTCTGCAGCAGTAACGACTCTCGGCTCTGCTGGCGGAACCGCTGCAACTTGCTCAACGCCGTCTGAACATCGCCACGCTGCTGCAAACAGCTTTTCACCTGCTGCTTGTCGATCCGGTACAGCACGCAACTGGTCAGCGTGCGGAACTCGGCCATCGAGTCGTCTTCGTCGATGATCCCCTCGATCCCCAGCACCTCACCTGGCCCCATTCGCCCTGCCTCCAGCAGCTTGTCGCCATCGCGTACAGACGCCGACACAACACCGCTGCCAATCACCAGCAGATGATCTGACTGCTCACCGACCTCCAGAATCACCTGGTCTGCTAGGTATTCCACGGCCGTCATACGCTGGCTCAACGCATCGCGCTCTTCACTGCTGAGCGAACGGAAAACCCGCACCTCGTCCAGCACCTCGCGCTGGCGGCTGCGTGGCGGTGTAGCCAAGTCGACGTTCCACATCACCCCGCTGGCTTCCAGGTGACGATGCGCCAGGTCGAACAGCTGGTTGCGTGCGTCGTTCTTGCCAGCCATGTCCGCAATGAAACCGCTGGCTTCATACTCCACCGAGTCCAAGGTCGAGGTTTTCACCGTGACCTTGGGTTTGGGTGAGGCAAGAATCGCACTGGTGCCTTGCAAAGCTTTCTCCAACGCATCGAAAACCCGTTTGGGCCGTACCTTGGCTGGTACTACCACGCTGATCGACACCCCATTCACATCGGCCGGGCGACTGTGGTTGAGCAACCTTGCCTTGGCCGCCACCGAGTTTGGCACCACCGCCAGGCTGCCACTGCCGGTCAGCAGGCGCGTGGCGCGCCAGTCGATATCCAACACCTTGCCCTCGGTGCCGTCGATGGAGATCGAATCACCAATCTGATAGGGCCGCGTGGTGTTCAGCACGATGCCGCTGAACACGTCGGCCAGTGTGCTCTGCAGCGCCAGGCCGATGACAATGGCCATCACCCCCGAAGTGGCCAGCAGGCCTTTGACCGGTAGTTGCAGCACATAGCCGGCGGCGGCCACCACGGCCGCCAGAAAGATCAACGCCCCCAGTACATCCTGCAGCAAGCGGCCACCATGGCTGCTGCGCGCGCCCAGCATTAAGCCGAACACTACCGTCACCGTGCGCGCGCCGAACAGCCACCAACCGATGGCCAGCACGGTGGCGACCAGATTGCGAGGCACATCGTCTGGCCATGGCGCTGGCTGCAGCGGGCTCATGCCAGCGGCTAACAGTGCCGCGCTGAACAGCAGGAAGAGCACCAGCCGTGCGCCAATCCGCCAGGCCCTGCGCTGGGCCGGGATCAGTTGCCAAAGCACGAGGTCGAGCAGGAGCAGGGCGGTGCCGAGCAACAACGGGGACGACTGGATGAACGCCAGCATGGAAGTCTCGGGGGAGTGAGGGGGGCTTGGGTAGTAATAGAGCAGGTTGCTCACAGTGGCAATGACACCAGCAAATCCATTGCCAATTCATCGTTCCTAAAACAGAACGCTAAGGGCAAAAACAGCTATCTACCGCTACTAAGGTGTTGGTTTTAATCTTCTCCCATCAACGCGAAACACCCAACTTACCGACAAGCAAATCCTTAGGAGCTACCACCATGACCAACTTCAAATACAACCGCCTGAACAAAGACGACGCTGCCGTACTGCTGGTCGACCACCAAGCTGGTCTGCTGTCGCTGGTCCGCGACATCGAGCCAGATGCGTTCAAGAACAACGTGCTGGCCCTGGCAGACCTCGCCAAGTTCTTCAACCTGCCGACCATCCTCACCACCAGCTTCGAGCAAGGCCCCAATGGCCCGCTGGTACCGGAACTGAAAGCACTGTTCCCGGATGCCCCGTACATCGCCCGCCCTGGCCAGATCAACGCCTGGGACAACGAAGACTTCGTCAAGGCAGTGAAGGCCACCGGCAAGAAGCAGCTGATCATCGCTGGCGTGGTGACTGAAGTGTGCGTGGCTTTCCCGGCGCTGTCGGCCTTGGAGGAAGAGTTCGATGTGTTTGTGGTCACCGATGCCTCGGGCACCTTCAACGCCATGACCCGTGATGCCGCCCACGACCGCATGAGCCAGGCCGGTGCGCAACTGATGACCTGGTTCGGCGTGGCCTGCGAGCTGCACCGCGACTGGCGCAACGATGTCGAGGGGCTGGCAGCGCTGTGCTCCAACCACATCCCGGACTACCGCAACCTGATGACCAGCTACAACGCCTTCAACGCCGGCAAGTAAGCCGACCGCCAGCGGGCACCGCCATACGGTGCCCGACAGCGGCCACCCACTCAGCAGATCTACCGCCCGTGCGCCGTAGCCCAGTGGATGCGGGCAAGTCATCCCGAGGAACGCCGATGAACACCGCATTCCAAGACAATCGCAACGTGGTGACCCTGGTCATCCAGCACAAGGCGCGCGCCGAATCACTGAGTGAATACGAGGCGTGGCTCAAGCGCACCGTCAGCGCCGCTCGCCGCCAGCCCGGGCATCTGGACGTCAATGTCATCCGACCCGATGCAGGCGGCCTACACTTCACCACCGTAGTGCGCTTTGCCGATGCAAGCCAGCTGCAGGCTTGGGTCAACTCGCAAGAGCGTCAGGCGCTGGTCGATGAGGTACTGCCGTTGCTCGATGGGGGCGATCACACCCAGGTTCATGAAGACCCGGAGTTCTGGTTCACCCCGCCGAGCGTCAATTCGGCCCAACCGCCGCGCTGGAAGCAGGCGCTGCTGACCTACCTGGTGATCTGCCCGATGACCCTGGTGGTGCCGCAGTTGCTGGCGCCGTTGTTCGCCCGCTTCCCGCTGTTGGGCGGCCCGGTTCTCGGCAATTTGATCGGTAACTTGTTCGTCATCCTGCCCGTGGTGTTCTACATCATGCCGTGGGCCACCCGTCGCTGTGCCAACTGGCTGCGCGGCTAAGCCGCCTTAGCCCTCAAACCTGCAAGGAGATATCGACATGACCACTCTCGTTACCCGCGATGGCACTTCCCTCTATTACAAGGACTGGGGCACTGGCAAGCCGGTGCTGTTCAGCCACGGTTGGCCACTGGACGCTGACATGTGGGATTCGCAGATGGAGTTCCTGGCCAGCCGGGGCTACCGCACCATCGCGTTCGACCGCCGTGGCTTCGGCCGTTCCAGCCAGCCTTGGACCGGTTATGACTACGACACTTTCGCCGACGATATCGCCGAGCTGATCGAACACCTCGACCTGCGCGATGTAACCCTGGTGGGCTTTTCCATGGGCGGTGGGGATGTAAGCCGCTACATCGCCCGCCACGGTAGCGAGCGGGTGGCCGGGTTGGTGCTGCTCGGTGCGGTGACTCCTGTGTTCGGTAAGCGCGATGACAATCCCGAGGGCGTCGACCCCTCGGTATTTGCAGGCATTCGCGAGGGTTTGCTGGCCGACCGTGCCCAGTTCATCGCTGATTTCGCTACGCCGTTCTATGGCATCAACCATGGCCAGCAGGTTTCCCAAGGGGTACAGACCCAGACCTTGAACATTGCCCTGATGGCCTCGATCAAGGGCACGCTGGATTGCGTGACAGCCTTCTCGGAAACCGACTTCCGTCCAGATATGGCCAAGATCGATGTGCCAACCCTGGTGATCCACGGCGATGACGACCAGATCGTGCCGTTCGAAACCACCGGCAAGCAGGCCGCACAGATGATCCCAGGAGCGCAGCTGAAAGTGTATGCCGGGGCGCCGCACGGGTTCGCGGTTACCCATGCCCAGCAACTGAATCAAGACTTGCTGGCATTCCTCAGCCGCTGAGGGCACCGGGCCGCATTGCGGCCCATTTACCGGTTCGGCCAGCAGCGCACCTGAGCTGGGCTAGCCTGCTACAACCCACTGCACATCTACCCGAGGAGGCTCCATGACCGCCGACCTGATTCTGTTCAACGGCAAACTGCACACCGTTGACCGCGAAAACCCCACTGCTACCGCCGTCGCCATCAAGGAAGGCCGCTTCATCGCCGTGGGTAGCGACGCTGAGGCCATGGCCCACAAGGGTAGTGGCACACAGATCATCGACCTCAAGCAGCGTAGGGTGATACCGGGGCTTAACGACTCGCACCTGCACCTGATACGTGGCGGACTGAACTACAACCTGGAGCTGCGCTGGGAAGGCGTGCCGTCGGTGGCCGATGCCCTGCGCATGCTCAAGGACCAGGCAGCGCGCACGCCGACTCCGCAGTGGGTGCGGGTGGTCGGTGGCTGGAACGAATTCCAGTTCGCCGAAAAACGCATGCCGACCCTCGAAGAGATCAACCAGGCAGCGCCCGACACCCCGGTGTTCCTGCTGCACCTCTATGACCGTGCACTGCTCAACCGCGCCGCGCTCAAGGCGGTTGGCTACGACAAAAGCACCCCCAACCCGCCGGGTGGTGAAATCCAGCGTGACAAGTTCGGCAACCCCACTGGCATGCTGATCGCGCGCCCCAACGCGATGATCCTCTACGCCACCCTGGCCAAAGGGCCGAAGCTGCCCCTGGAGTACCAGGTCAACTCCACCCGCCAGTTCATGCGCGAACTGAACCGCCTGGGCCTTACCAGCGCCATCGACGCCGGCGGCGGCTACCAGAACTTCCCCGACGACTACTCGGTGATTCAGGAGCTGGCCGACAAAGACCAGCTGACCGTGCGCATTGCCTATAACCTGTTCACTCAAAAGCCCAAGGAAGAATTGGACGACTTCAGGAAGTGGACCTCTAGCGTCAAGTTGCACAGCGGCACCGACTTCCTGCGTCACAATGGCGCTGGCGAGATGCTGGTGTTCTCCGCCGCCGACTTCGAGGACTTCCTCGAACCACGCCCGGACCTGCCGCAAACCATGGAAGAAGAACTGGAGCCGGTGGTGCGCCACCTGGTCGAGCAGCGTTGGCCGTTCCGCCTGCACGCGACCTATAACGAATCGATCACGCGCATGCTCGACGTGTTCGAGAAGGTCAACCGCGACATCCCGTTCAATGGCCTGCCGTGGTTCTTCGACCATGCCGAAACCATCACCCCGCAGAACATCGAGCGCGTGCGGGCACTGGGCGGCGGTATCGCCATTCAGGACCGCATGGCCTTCCAGGGCGAGTACTTCGTCGACCGCTACGGTGCCAAGGCCGCCGAGCAGACCCCACCCATCCAGCGCATGCTCGACATGGGCGTGCCGGTCGGTGCAGGTACCGATGCGACCCGTGTGTCCAGCTACAACCCTTGGACTTCGTTGTACTGGCTGGTCAGCGGCAAGACAGTCGGCGGCATGGAGCTTTACCCGCAAGGCCTGAGCCGCGACACCGCTTTGCAGCTGTTTACCCAGGGCAGTGCCTGGTTCTCCAGCGAGCAGGGCAAGAAAGGGCAGATCAAGGTTGGCCAGCTCGCGGACCTCGCGGCATTGTCGCTGGACTTCTTCAGTGTCGAAGAAGAGGCGATCAAGGGTATCGAGTCGGTGCTGACCATCGTCGACGGCAAGGTGGTGTACGCCGCTGCCGAGTTCGACAAACTCGGCCCGGCCCAGGTGCCAGTGCTGCCGGAATGGTCCCCGGTGACCAAGGTGCCAGGGCATTGGCGGGTAGGCACACCTTCGCTGGCAGCGGTGGCGCACCAGTGTGTCGGGCCTTGTGGGGTACATGCCCACAGCCATGAAAAGGCGCGGCATTCGAGCGTACCGATCAACGACTTCCAAGGCTTCTGGGGCGCGTTGGGTTGCTCCTGTTTCGCCTTCTGAACCAGTAGTAGTGGGGGCCTTCACCGGCCCCCTTTGCGTTCTGCCAGCCTTTTCAAGCCATGTCGCTGAGGGCGAATTCTTCGGCCAGGTGATCGATCAGTGCCCGCACCGAAGGCAGCAAGCCCCGCCGCGATGGGAAGATCGCATGGACGATGCCGCAGCGCGGGTGCCAGCCTGGCAACAGCTCCACCAGGCGGCCCGCCGCCAGGTCCTCGCGCACGGCCACCGTTGGCAAGTGGGCGATGCCCACACCGGCCAGCACGAAGTGACGCAAGGCGAACAGGTCGTCGGTGACCATGCGCGGGGTGTGCGCGATGACAATGCTGCGGCTATTGGCCTCGCCCTGGAACAATTCCCACTGGTACTCCCGCTGCGCCCCGCCCCAGTGAACGCTAGGCAGCGTGCCCAGTTGCTGCGGCTCGAAGCCTTCGGGCAGTTCAGCCAGCAAGCGCGGGTGCCCGACCAGGCACTGGGTGCTATTGCTTAGCACTTTCATCACCATGTCGGTATTTTCAAGCGGCGGAAAGCGCACCCGCAGCGCAATGTCGAAGCCCTCGTGCAGCAGGTCTACGCGCCGGTTGGTGCTCTCGATGAACAGTTCCACCTGCGGGTACTTGAGCATGTAGCGGGTCAGCATCGGCCCGACCCAGGCATTGAGCAGGGTGGTTGGGCAACTGATGCGCACCAGCCCGCGCGGCTCGCTGCGGTTGCGTTCGATGATCTCGGCAGCGCCCTCGGCCTCCACGCGCATGGCCAGGCAGCGGTTGTAGTAGGCCTGGCCGATCTCGGTCAATGAACAATGGCGGCTGGTGCGGTGCAGCAGCCGCACGCCCAGGCGCTCCTCAAGGTCAGCGATGCGCCGGCTGAGCTTGGACTTCGGCATGTCCAGCGCCCGCCCGGCGGGTGCAAAACCACCGTGCTCGACGACTTGGGTGAAGTAGTAGAGCGAGTTGAGGTCTTCCAATGAGCGTTCTCCAATTGGAACGTTGTAGGCAATTTGGGCAGTCTAACGCCGTCAAGGGGGTGATTTAAGTAGCCTTGCTTTATTCGCGTGATGGCGAGGACAGACCAGCTTCAACCCGTTCACGCTTTTGTCGCCTTTCAGTTCATCTGATTTGTCGCAAGATTTTTCATGAAATACGATCTCGGCCCTTGAGAGAAGCAAAGTGGAAGTGAACAATGTTCTCTTTCGCATTCCCTCCGAGACTGGCCATGAAAACCCGTTCCCGTCTGCTCGCCTGGCTGCCGGCCGTATTGCTTGGCCCGGTGCTGGCGTTATGCAGCGCCCAGGCGCAGGCCCAAGCCCCCGCCGAAGCCGCCAAGGCCCTGCATCTGCTGGATTACATCGGTGCTGACTACCCCCCAACCGTTGCCAACGGCAAGGTGGTCGATGACGGCGAATACCGTGAGCAGCAGGAATTCAGCAGTGTGCTGGCGGACTTGATCGAAGGCCTGCCGAACAACCCTGAGCACGCCGGTTTGCAGCAAGGCGTGCAAGCGTTGCGCCAAGCTATCGATCAGCGCCAGGACGGCCCGGCGGTGGCCAAGCAAGCACGCCTGTTGGGCGCGCGCTTGGCGGTGGCTTACGAGGTCAGCCAGGCTCCAGTCATCACCCCGGACGCTGCCCGAGGCGCTGCGCTGTATGCGCAGAACTGCGCCATCTGCCATGGCACCAGCGGCGCCGGTGATGGCCCTGCTGGGGTAGGCCTGGAGCCCGCGCCAGCGAATCTGCGTAACACTGAACGCATGGATCAACTGAGCCTGTTCGACCTTTACAACACGTTGGCGTTGGGGATCGACGGTACCGAAATGCCATCGTTCGCTGACCAGCTCGACGAACGCCAGCGGTGGGACGTGGCGGCCTACATCGCCAGCTTCAGCGCCAAGCCAGAAGCGGCCGAGGGCGCTAAGACCTGGAACATCGCCGACCTGGCCCGCCAGACCCCTGCCGAAATCGCCGCCGCTGAGGGCGCTGCTGCCCTGGAAGCGTTCCGCGCCCAGCGGGCTCAGCCGCCCCAGGTCAAACGCGGCCCGGCGCAGTTGCTTGAATATACCGCCAGTACCCTGGACAAGAGCCTGGCGGCGTACCGTGCGGGCGACCATGACCAGGCTTACGACCTCTCGGTAGCGGCTTACCTTGAAGGCTTCGAACTGGTCGAGAGCTCGTTGGACAACATCGACACCGACGCGCGTAAAAGTACCGAAAGAGCCCTGATGGCCTACCGCCAGTCGCTGCAGGATGGGTTGCCCGTGGCCCAGGCCGAGCAGCGTCTGGCTGCAGCCAAGGCCAAGCTCGACCAAGCCGCCAAGCTGCTGGGTAGCGATGGCCTGAGCTGGTCCCTGAGCTTCGTCTCCGGCCTGCTGATCCTGCTGCGTGAAGGCCTTGAGGCCATTTTGGTGCTGGCTGCAATTCTGGCCTTCCTGCGCAATACCGGCCAGCACTCGGCCATGCGCAGCGTTAACATCGGCTGGGCCTTGGCTTTGGTTGCAGGCTTCGCCACCTGGGCTGTGGCTGCCTATGTGATCGACGTTGGTGGCGCTCAGCGCGAACTGCTGGAAGGTAGCACCGCTTTGTTCGCCAGCGTGATGGTGCTGTGGCTGGGCGTGTGGATGCACGACCGTCGGCATGCCGCTGCCTGGCAGGATTACATCAAGAGCAGCCTGGTCAGTGGAGGGGGGCGCTTTGGCTTCGCCGTGCTGGCGTTCTTCTCTGTGTACCGTGAGCTGTTCGAGGTAATTCTGTTCTACGAAACCCTGTGGCTGCAGGCTGGCCCTGCTGGGCATCAAGCGGTGCTGGCGGGCGGCGCCACGGCGATGGTGCTGCTGGTAGGCCTTGCCTGGGTTATTTTGCGCGGCTCGGCGAAGCTGCCATTGTCGTTGTTCTTCAGCATCAACGCAGGGCTGCTGTGTGCCTTGTCGGTGGTTTTCGCCGGGCATGGCGTGAAAGCGCTGCAAGAGGCGGGAGTGCTGGGCACGCGGCCGATGGCGTTCTTCGAGTTCGACTGGCTGGGTATTCACCCTGACGTGTATTCACTCAGTGCTCAGGCAGTGGCATTGCTGGCCATTGTGGTGTTGTATGGCCGCAGTCGCCTGGCCGAAAAGCGCCGGGCTGTGGTTTGAAGGTTGAGACTGCTGGCATCTTCGCGGTTAACGCCGCTTCTGTAGGTTGGCGCTGGTCTAAAAGCATGCGCAGTCCTGCTGGGCGGGTCACCCGCGAAGGGGCTGGCGCAGTCATGAAGGTATCTAAAACAATGCGCATCTGGATCGACGCCGACGCCTGCCCAAAGGCAGCCAAGGACCTGATCGTCAAATTCGCCCTCAAGCGCCAGCTGGAGGTAGTGATGGTGGCCGGCCAGGCCGTAGCCAAGCCGGCCTTCGCGATCGTGCGCCTGATCGTGGTCCCTAGCGGCATGGACGCCGCCGACGATTATCTGGTCGAGCACGCCGTGCCTGGTGAACTGGTGATCTGCAGCGACGTGCCGCTGGCTGACCGCCTGATCAAGAAGGGGGTGGCCGCCCTGGACCCGCGTGGCCGCGAGTTCGATGAACGCAACATGGGCGAGCGCCTGGCGGTGCGTAACCTGTTCACCGAATTGCGTGAGCAGGGCCAGGTCGGGGGCGGGCAGGCGCCCTATGGCGAACGCGAAAAGCAGGCGTTCGCCAATGCCTTGGACCGAATTCTTACCCGCCTGAGTAGGGGCTGATCACTCCCCTTCGTGGGTCAGTTCCAGCACTCGGTCAACCAGCTTGTAGATACCACTGGCTGCTTCGCTGATCGACGTGGCGACCATGTAGGCAGGGGTGGTCACCAGCTTGCGCTGGGTGTCTTCGACGATGTCGTGTACATCGCACTGTTCGTGCTTGGCGCCCATTTTTTCCACAGCCGCTGCGGTGCCTTCGTCATTGCCGATGGTGCAGACCACACCTGGGCCATAGATCTTCGCCGCCAATGCGGGCGAGATACAGATCAAACCGACTGGTTTGCACGCTTCGGCAAAGGCTTCGGCCAGCGCCAGCACCTCCGGATTCACGGTACATTCCGCGCCTTGTACGGCAAAGTCGGACAGATTCTTCGCAGCCCCAAAGCCGCCCGGCACAATCAGCGCGTCGAAGTCCTCGGCCCTGGCTTGGCGAATATCTTTGACCTCCCCACGGGCGATGCGCGCAGATTCAGTCAGCACATTGCGTGACTCGGGCATTTCCTGACCGGTCAGGTGGTCGATCACGTGCATCTGCGCAACGTTGGGCGCAAAGCACTGCACCTGCGCACCGCGCTGGTCTAAGCGCAGCAGGGTGATCACGCTTTCGTGGATTTCGGCACCGTCGTAAACCCCACAGCCGGAAAGAATCACCGCTACTTTCTTGGTCATGCTCATTACTCCATTTTCGAGGTGCTAAATGTCCCTTAGTTTGGCAGATGTGGCCATAGGGATTACTGGGGGCGCGTCCTACTCTGTGTGAATGAACTAAGAGAGCGTTGCCCATGGATCTGATTCTGCTGGCCGTGCCGTTCTTCTTCGTGTTGATTGCGCTGGAGC
>NZ_JAFGYW010000069.1:0-833 GCF_017491595.1 Pseudomonas sp. 51_B | reverse complement strand
CTATTACGCCGCCAGCAGCCAGAGTGCGGCCATCGCTGAAACCTGTTTTCATCAGGAACGTTTCCTCGCCGCGACCCAGGAAGCCGATCTCGAATTGACCATGCGCACTTACGTCAATCAGGTGGTCAAGCCGCTGCATGACGTTCGCCAAGGTTTCGAATATTTGCATCAGCCCGATCCGGAAGCCTATGGGCCATCACAGGTATTTGCGCGACAGTTGCGCGACGCCGAGTCGTGGGGCTTGCTCTATAACAGCGTGCGATTGCCCGGGCATGAATGCGTTGCGGCGTTCCGTCCGCCTGCGGTATCGATTCCGAAGCAGGGCAAGCATTTGCGCTATGTTTGGAGCGCAAACGAGCAGAGGATTTCGTATGTGCTCGAGATCAGTCAGGTATGAAACGCAAAAAGCCCTCGCATCCGCGAGGGCCTTGTGAGCTCCAAACGACAGAAACAACAAAGCCCCGGCATTTCTGCAGGGGCTTTATTTTGTATGGTGCCGGCACCAGGAGTCGAACCCGGGAACTACTGATTACTAGCCGTTTGCTCTGAGGCTTCGTACCGCTTCATCGAATATCACAAGTTTTGCTCTGTCTAGTGTTTACGTGGTCTGTAGCCAATTTGGTATCTTTCTATGTTTCACATGTTAGCGTACCTTTGCATGAGAAACGGGGAACGGATGGGGAAAACGGGGAAAGAATGGCTAAGCGTACGCGAATGACCGAGATGGAAGCCTATGCGGTAAAGACTCGTCAGTCGGAGCCGGTCGGCTCTCGCGGAAAGGGGACTTTGTTGCTCGAGCGTAAAGCTTCCGGAGCGATTCAGGCCTACTACCG
>NZ_JAFGYW010000068.1:0-846 GCF_017491595.1 Pseudomonas sp. 51_B | reverse complement strand
GTGCTGGACTTTGTTGACCACCATGCGCGAGCTCAAGGGTTTCGAAGAACCCAGCGGCCGCCGCCGGCCGATGGGCGCGAGCCACGGCCATGCCCACGCTGACAAGCGCAACTGGCTGGAGCGCCGCCGCGACGAAGAAGCGGCGCTGGGCATTACCACGCAACCGTACTGCCTGATCGTCGGCGGCGGTCAGGGCGGGCTCGGCCTCGGCGCAAGGCTCAAACGCATGGGCGTACCGACGCTGATCATCGACAAAGCCGAACGCCCCGGCGATCAATGGCGCGGCCGCTACAAGTCGCTGTGCCTGCACGACCCGGTCTGGTACGACCACATGCCCTACCTGCCCTTCCCCGACCACTGGCCGGTGTTCACCCCGAAAGACCAGATCGGCGACTGGCTGGAGATGTACACCAAGGTCATGGAACTCAACTACTGGCCGCGCACTGAATGCCTCGGCGCTACGTTTGACGAAGAGACTGGCCGCTGGACCGTGGAGGTCCTGCGCAACGGCGAGCCCGTCACCCTGCAACCGACGCAACTGATCCTCGCCACCGGCATGTCTGGCGTACCGAATGTGCCGGTGTATCCAGGCGCTGAAAACTTTCAGGGCCAGCAACATCACTCCAGCCGTCACCCCGGCGGCGATGCGTGGAAAGGCAAGCGCGCAGTGGTCATCGGCGCGAACAATTCAGCCCACGACATCTGCGCCGATCTGGTGGAAAACGGCGCCGAGGTGACCATGGTGCAACGTTCGAGCACGCACATCGTGCGTTCGGACAGCCTGATGGAACTGGTTTTCGGCGGGCTTTATTCCGAAGAGGCGCTCGAGTCGGGTCTGACTACGGA
>NZ_JAFGYW010000672.1:0-214 GCF_017491595.1 Pseudomonas sp. 51_B | reverse complement strand
TTGGGTGTGTAAGCGCTGTGAGGCGTTGAGCTAACCAATACTAATTGCCCGTGAGGCTTGACCATATAACACCCAAGCAATCTGCAGCGCAGATTGTGGTGGTGAAGACGAAAGACCCGAAAATTCGCAACATCACAAATCGCATATCCGAATTCGCTGGGCTGTCCAACAGGACATTCTGGCTACAGAATTTCTTGACGACCATAGAGCATTG
>NZ_JAFGYW010000671.1:0-216 GCF_017491595.1 Pseudomonas sp. 51_B | reverse complement strand
CGCCACCTTCGGTCACGCTTGGAGTAGCGGTCAGAGTGGCGGTGGTGGTGTCGACGGAGTCCGCGATGACGGTCGTGGCCGGCGCCGGGTTCGGCGTCAGCTGTTCGAAGTTGCCACCGGTTGCTGCGGTGATAGTGGTGTTAACGGTCGAACCATTGTTGTAGACGTCATTGGCCGGCGTCTGGAAATCGACGCTACCGGTGCTCTGGCCAGCTG
>NZ_JAFGYW010000670.1:0-216 GCF_017491595.1 Pseudomonas sp. 51_B | reverse complement strand
CGCCTCCCGCTACGAGAGATCGCAGCGAGTCAAGTGTTTGAAGCTAAACGAGTTTCTCGCAAAAAACTTCAAAATAAACGCTTGACAGCAAATGAGGAAAGCGTAGAATGCGCGCCTCGGTTGAGACAAAACGCTCTTAACCAAACGCTCTTTAACAAATCGAATCAAGCAATTCGTGTGGGTGCTTGTGAGTACGGACTGATAGTCACAAAGATT
>NZ_JAFGYW010000669.1:0-216 GCF_017491595.1 Pseudomonas sp. 51_B | reverse complement strand
GTAACCCAACCACTTCGGTTACCGATGATCCAGCGAAGCTCGATAGCACTGGCCTCACCTTGTCCGCCACCGGCACCGTCCAGGAAGGCGGCAGCATCGTCTACACCGCTACCCTGACCAATCCGGCCGGTAGCGAGATGAAGATCACCCTGAGCAATGGTGAAGTCATCACCATTGGCAAAGGTTTGACCGAAGGCTCGATCACGGTCCCAGCAC
>NZ_JAFGYW010000668.1:0-218 GCF_017491595.1 Pseudomonas sp. 51_B | reverse complement strand
AGCTTTGGCGTAGGCATAGACTCCCGAGTCCAGTTCAGGTTTACGGTTGGCCAGCGTCTGGAACACGAACGCCAAGGCCAGCATGCCCACAGCGGTGATTGCCCAGCCAATTAGAACCGCGCCGACGCCGGCACTGGCGGCCATGTTCTGCGGCAGCGAAAAGATCCCGCCACCAATCATCGAGCCGACCACAAGTGCAACTAATGCGCCTAGCTTTA
>NZ_JAFGYW010000667.1:0-218 GCF_017491595.1 Pseudomonas sp. 51_B | reverse complement strand
TGCGCCTGGGCGCACTGATCGCATTGGTGGTCGGTTCGATGATCGGTGGCGGGATCTTTTCGCTGCCGCAGAACATGGCTGCCCGCGCCGACGTCGGCGCGGTTCTAATTGGCTGGGCAATCACCGCAGTGGGCATGCTGACCCTGGCATTCGTGTTCCAGACCCTGGCCAACCGCAAGCCCGACCTGGACGGCGGTGTGTATGCCTATGCCAAGGCA
>NZ_JAFGYW010000666.1:0-219 GCF_017491595.1 Pseudomonas sp. 51_B | reverse complement strand
CCAGGGTTGTAGCAATAGCCGTGCCGGGGACGGGGGAATGCTCGGGGGTGAATCGTGCGAGGGTGAATCGTTCGAGGACTGTGGTGTGGCGTAGATCGAGCGCCGCCCGCGCGGCGCATCGCGAGCTACGCTCGCTCCTACGTTTGTTTTCGGCCAGTGACGCCTGTGACAGGCGCGCGCGACCGCCTGGTTCCTACGACGCTATCTCGCGCCATGCAC
>NZ_JAFGYW010000067.1:0-853 GCF_017491595.1 Pseudomonas sp. 51_B | reverse complement strand
GCGTACATCCTCAGCCCGCCGGTCTTTGCCAGCGACGCGGCACCGGCCAATGCTTCACTGGATCGCTTCAGCCATCAGATTGAGCATGACACGCAGATGGAAAGCGAAACCCGCGTGCCGCCGGTGGACAGTCTGGTGGGGCAGCGTTCTGACAGTTGAGCCTTCGGTGAGATAACCGCTTTCGCGAGCAGGCTCGCTCCCACACGGATCGCATTTCAAAGGTGTGAGCGAACCTGCTCGCAAATAGGCCGGCAAGACCGATACAGAACTGGCAGACGAAACCCAATCCCCGTAGCATCCCGACATCGATTTGACCGAGGTGCCCATGCTCATTCCCCACGACGCGCTTGAAGTCGACACCCTCACCCGCCTGATCGAGGATTTCGTCACCCGCGACGGTACCGACAACGGCGATGACACCCCGCTGGAAACCCGCGTCCTGCGCGTACGCCAGGCATTGACCAAAGGCCAGGCCCTGATCGTGTTCGACCCGGAAAGCGAACAGTGCCAGCTGATGCTCAAGCACGACGTACCCAAGCATTTGTTCGACTGAAGCCGTCAGCCAGCCTTCGCTGCGGCCTCCTTGCGCTTGATCCGGTCATAGACCTCGGCGCGGTGTACATGGACCTTTTTCGGCGCCTCGACGCCGAAGCGCACGCTGGAACCGTTGACCGACAGAACACGCAGGGTGATGTCGTCTCCAATTGAAATCAACTCACCGACCACACGGCTGAGTACAAGCATGGGATTCATCCTTCAGGACTGGCAAACCCTGAAGATGCGCGGCTTACAGCGGCTTCACAATCCACGACGAGCAAATTAGTCTTGCCCTACAGTAGCCCACGCCCACAGC
>NZ_JAFGYW010000665.1:0-219 GCF_017491595.1 Pseudomonas sp. 51_B | reverse complement strand
TGGCCAGGGTCTGGAACACGAATGCCAGGGTCAGCATGCCCACTGCGGTGATTGCCCAGCCAATTAGAACCGCGCCGACGCCGGCACTGGCGGCCATGTTCTGCGGCAGCGAAAAGATCCCGCCACCGATCATCGAACCGACCACCAATGCGATCAGTGCGCCCAGGCGCAGCTTTTGTCCTGGTTCGTTCATGCTGTTCCTTGTTCACATTGCCAGAG
>NZ_JAFGYW010000664.1:0-219 GCF_017491595.1 Pseudomonas sp. 51_B | reverse complement strand
GTGCATGGCGCGAGATAGCGTCGTATGAACCAGGCGGTCGCGCGCGCCTGTCACAGGCGTCACTGGCCGAAAACAAACGTAGGAGCGAGCGTAGCTCGCGATGCGCCGCGCGGGCGGCGCTCGATCTGCGCCCCAACATCAACCTCAAGGCATACACCCCAAAGGCTCAATCACTCTTCCGCCTGATCCTCACCACCCTGTCGGCTCATCCCGTACTTA
>NZ_JAFGYW010000663.1:0-219 GCF_017491595.1 Pseudomonas sp. 51_B | reverse complement strand
AACTTTCTCCTGGCAGGAGTTGTTAAATGTCTGATTCTTCGGGAAAACTAAAGCTAGGCGCATTAGTTGCACTTGTGGTCGGCTCGATGATTGGTGGCGGGATCTTTTCGCTGCCGCAGAACATGGCTGCCCGCGCCGACGTCGGCGCGGTTCTAATTGGCTGGGCAATCACCGCTGTGGGCATGCTGGCCTTGGCGTTCGTGTTCCAGACGCTGGCCA
>NZ_JAFGYW010000662.1:0-219 GCF_017491595.1 Pseudomonas sp. 51_B | reverse complement strand
TGACCAATCCGGCCGGTAGCGAGATGAAGATCACCCTGAGCAATGGTGAAGTCATCACCATTGGCAAAGGTTTGACCGAAGGCTCGATCACGGTCCCAGCACCAGCCAACACCGTCTATGTCGATGCTGGCAATGTGAGTGTGAATGTCACCGGCACCACCGGTGGTGACTTCGAGAAACTGGACGTCAGCCCGGCACCGGCTGTGACCGCTATCACCG
>NZ_JAFGYW010000661.1:0-222 GCF_017491595.1 Pseudomonas sp. 51_B | reverse complement strand
TGACCAATCCGGCCGGTAGCGAGATGAAGATCACCCTGAGCAATGGTGAAGTCATCACCATTGGCAAAGGTTTGACCGAAGGCTCGATCACGGTCCCAGCACCAGCCAACACCGTCTATGTCGATGCCGGCAATGTGAGTGTGAATGTCACCGGCACCACCGGTGGTGACTTCGAGAAACTGGACGTCAGCCCAGCGCCGGCTGTGACCGCAATCACCGATA
>NZ_JAFGYW010000660.1:0-223 GCF_017491595.1 Pseudomonas sp. 51_B | reverse complement strand
AGAACTCGCCCTGATGGCCCAGGGTGTGCAGCTTGGCCGGGTCGAAAAACTCGCCGGTCTCTTTGTTGCGGGTAAACGCATCGTCCTCCCACGAGTCCCACAGGCCCTGAACTACCTGGACATGTTCCTGGGCCCGGGCATAGCGGGTATCGTAGTCGTAGTGCTCGTCCAACCCATAATTGCCCGCAGTGCCAGCATCGCCGCTGGTGACCACGTTCCAGCC
>NZ_JAFGYW010000659.1:0-223 GCF_017491595.1 Pseudomonas sp. 51_B | reverse complement strand
TGAGGGGCAGTCAAAGTGGCAATAATGACTAAACAGGTGGCAGGGTGAATGAAGGGCGCCGAGGGCTTGCCGCAACATCTTTGGCGCCTGCGGGATCGAGCGCCGCCCGCGCGGCGCATCGCGAGCTTTGCTCGCTCCTACGTTTGTTTCGGGCCAGTAACGCCTGTGACAGGCGCGCGCGACCGCCTGGTTCATACAACGCGATATCGCGCCAGGCCCCAAA
>NZ_JAFGYW010000658.1:0-223 GCF_017491595.1 Pseudomonas sp. 51_B | reverse complement strand
CTGGTTCATACAACGCGATATCGCGCCAGGCCCCAAAGCGTTCGCGCGCAAATCCCGCAGGATTGATTGGCCCGAAACAAACGTAGGAGCGAGCGCAGCTCGCGATGCGCCGCGCGGGCGGCGCTCGATCCCGCAGGCGCCAAAGATGTTGCGGCAAGCCCTCGGAGCCCTTCATTCACCCTGCCACCTGTTTAGTCATTATTGCCACTTTGACTGCCCCTCA
>NZ_JAFGYW010000657.1:0-223 GCF_017491595.1 Pseudomonas sp. 51_B | reverse complement strand
AGGCGAACAGGCAAATCAGCGCAAACAGCACCAGCGGCACGACCTTGGCCACAGTGGTGACCAGGTTGATGAAGGCTGCTTCCTTGATGCCGCGCAGTACCAGAAAATGCACGGCCCACAGCAGCACGGAGGCGCAAGCGATGGCAACCGGCGTATTGCCCTGGCCAAATACTGGAAAGTAGAAGCCCAGGGTGCTGAACAGCAGCACGAAGTAGCCGACATT
>NZ_JAFGYW010000656.1:0-225 GCF_017491595.1 Pseudomonas sp. 51_B | reverse complement strand
TCGCGGACTCCGTCGACACCACCACCGCCACTCTGACCGCTACTCCAAGCGTGACCGAAGGTGGCGTGATCACTTACACCGTGACGCTGAGCAACCCCGCTCAGACGCCGGTGACCGTGACCCTGTCCAACGGCCAGACCATCACTGTTGCAGCTGGGCAGAGCACTGGTAGCGTTGACTTCCAGACGCCGGCCAATGATGTCTACAACAATGGTTCGACCGTCA
>NZ_JAFGYW010000066.1:0-854 GCF_017491595.1 Pseudomonas sp. 51_B | reverse complement strand
GTTTTCAGCAGCGATTGATGTTCGTGCTGGCTGTGTATGTCGATCAGCAGCTCGCCGAGGGCTTTGAGGTCGCCAAGCGGGCAGGGCGTGCCGTTGATATAACCGCGCGAACGACCTTCCGAGGTGATGACCCGGCGCAGGATGCACGGCCCGTCGTTTTCCAGATCGCGCTCGGCCAGCCAGGCGCTGGCTTCGGGGATATCAGCAAGATCGAAGGTGGCAAGAATGTCGGCTTTGTCAGCGCCCGGGCGAACCACGCCGCTGTCGGCGCGATCACCCAGGGTGAGGCCCAGGGCGTCGAGCATGATCGACTTGCCGGCGCCGGTTTCCCCTGTGATCACGCTCATCCCGCGATCAAGTTCGAGATCGAGATGTTCAACGATGGCGTAGTTATGTACGGACAGGTGCACCAGCATAAAGGCAGCTCCCAGGCTTGAGGTCTGGTTATTTATACAGTGTTTTGTTCAGGCCTGACAATGCCCGCCCTTAGCTCGATTTGCTTGATCAGAGAGTTTTCTTAGCGCATTCAAGAATGAGTATTCAGCACTTTTTTGTAGGGACAATTGTTTTCAGCCCTTGAAGCCTGATTTTGCGGCCCCATATATCGGGGCAGAAGCGCGAGTCAGGCTCGCTGACGAAATTGAAAGGAGAATTCTATGGCTGACGAACAGACAGTAGATACGCAAAACCCAGAAGCCAATCAGGCGCCCGAAGGTTCGGGTGACGACCTGGCGACCCGTGTGCAAGTGCTCGAAGAGCAATTGGCCGCCGCGCAGGATCAGTCTCTGCGTGTTGCTGCCGATCTGCAGAACGTTCGCCGCCGTGCCGAGCAGGACGTCGAGAAGGCGCACAAG
>NZ_JAFGYW010000655.1:0-226 GCF_017491595.1 Pseudomonas sp. 51_B | reverse complement strand
CAATGCTCTATGGTCGTCAAGAAATTCTGTAGCCAGAATGTCCTGTTGGACAGCCCAGCGAATTCGGATATGCGATTTGTGATGTTGCGAATTTTCGGATCTTTCGTCTTCACCACCACAATCTGCGTTGCAGATTGCTTGGGTGTTATATGGTCAAGCCTCACGGGCAATTAGTATTGGTTAGCTCAACGCCTCACAGCGCTTACACACCCAACCTATCAACGTC
>NZ_JAFGYW010000654.1:0-226 GCF_017491595.1 Pseudomonas sp. 51_B | reverse complement strand
CCTCCCGGGAGCAAGGCCGGAGCGAGGGAACCCCGGAGCGCAGCGTAGGGGCCGGATGATGGGAGCCAGCGTTTTTTGGTTACTTTTTGTCGCGTTTGACAAAAAGTGACCCGCCGTAAGGGCGGAAGGGTGACTGTGCGCCAGCATCGAAATTGAATGTGTGTGCGCTGTCAAGGCACCAACCCCGGAGTCAAAAGACAAAAGTCAAAAGTAAAAAGCAAAAAGC
>NZ_JAFGYW010000653.1:0-226 GCF_017491595.1 Pseudomonas sp. 51_B | reverse complement strand
GACGTTGATAGGTTGGGTGTGTAAGCGCTGTGAGGCGTTGAGCTAACCAATACTAATTGCCCGTGAGGCTTGACCATATAACACCCAAGCAATCTGCAACGCAGATTGTGGTGGTGAAGACGAAAGACCCGAAAATTCGCAACATCACAAATCGCATATTCGAATTCGCTGGGCTGTCCAACAGGACATTCTGGCTACAGAATTTCTTGACGACCATAGAGCATTG
>NZ_JAFGYW010000652.1:0-226 GCF_017491595.1 Pseudomonas sp. 51_B | reverse complement strand
GACGTTGATAGGTTGGGTGTGTAAGCGCTGTGAGGCGTTGAGCTAACCAATACTAATTGCCCGTGAGGCTTGACCATATAACACCCAAGCAATCTGCAGCGCAGATTGTGGTGGTGAAGACGAAAGATCCGAAAATTCGCAACATCACAAATCGCATATCCGAATTCGCTGGGCTGTCCAACAGGACATTCTGGCTACAGAATTTCTTGACGACCATAGAGCATTG
>NZ_JAFGYW010000651.1:0-227 GCF_017491595.1 Pseudomonas sp. 51_B | reverse complement strand
CATCGTTTCACTACTGAGTTCGGGATGGGATCAGGTGGTTCCAATGCTCTATGGTCGTCAAGAAATTCTGTAGCCAGAATGTCCTGTTGGACAGCCCAGCGAATTCGGATATGCGATTTGTGATGTTGCGAATTTTCGGGTCTTTCGTCTTCACCACCACAATCTGCGCTGCAGATTGCTTGGGTGTTATATGGTCAAGCCTCACGGGCAATTAGTATTGGTTAGCT
>NZ_JAFGYW010000650.1:0-228 GCF_017491595.1 Pseudomonas sp. 51_B | reverse complement strand
AGCTTGCGTTGACCGGGATGGTGATGGTCTGGCCGTTGGCCAAAGTAATCACCAGCGGAGCACCAGTAACCGGGGCGTTGACGGTGGCGGTGTACACCACAGTGCCGCCTTCGGTCACGCTTGGGGTCGCGGTCAGAGTCACCGTCGAGGTATCGATGGTGTCGGTGATGGCGGTCACAGCCGGTGCCGGGCTGACGTCCAGCTTCTCGAAGTCACCACCTGTGGTGC
>NZ_JAFGYW010000649.1:0-229 GCF_017491595.1 Pseudomonas sp. 51_B | reverse complement strand
GAAAGCGCACACACATTCAATTGCGATGCTGGCGCACAGTCACCCTTCCGCCCTTACGGCGGGTCACTTTTTGACGGGTCAAAAAGTAACCAAAAACCCCTCGCTCCCATCATCCGGCCCCTACGCTGCGCTCCGGGGTTCCCTCGCTCCGGCCTTGCTCCCGGGAGGACCGCGCTGCAGGCCCCATCCTGGGGCCCAGCGCTTGACGGGCCCATGCCCGTCACCTCCC
>NZ_JAFGYW010000648.1:0-229 GCF_017491595.1 Pseudomonas sp. 51_B | reverse complement strand
AGCTGAAAACATTCATTTGCGGTGGCGACGCACAGTCACCTTTCCGCCCTTACGGCGGGTCACTTTTTGTCAAACGCGACAAAAAGTAACCAAAAAACGCTGGCTCCCATCATCCGGCCCCTACGCTACGCTCCGGGGTTCCCTCACTCCGGCCTTGCTCCCGGGAGGACCGCGCTGCAGGCCCCATCCTGGGGCCCAGCGCTTGACGGGCATCCATGCCCGTCACCTC
>NZ_JAFGYW010000647.1:0-230 GCF_017491595.1 Pseudomonas sp. 51_B | reverse complement strand
CAGCCAGTATATGCCTGCCAGCAACCTGCTCAGCCTGCAGACCGGCGAGACCCTGAAAGTCACCGGCAGCGACATAGGCGCCGGTACTGGGCTTGCACTGGACGAGCGCAAGCTGGAAAGCTTCCACATCCATGAAGACACGCCGGGCACCCATTGGCGGGTGGTGCACAGTTCCGGCCTGGTGGAGTTTCTGCAGCTCAAGGGCAGCAGTGACAATACCGTTGCATTGC
>NZ_JAFGYW010000646.1:0-231 GCF_017491595.1 Pseudomonas sp. 51_B | reverse complement strand
CTTGCACCACCTGGACATGTTCCTGGGCCCGGGCATAGCGGGTATCGTAGTCGTAGTGCTCGTCCAACCCATAATTGCCCGCAGTGCCAGCATCGCCGCTGGTGACCACGTTCCAGCCGGCGCGGCCGCCGCTGATCAGATCCAGCGAGGCGAACTGGCGGGCCACCTGAAAAGGCTCGGTGTAGCTGACGGTGACCGTGGCCACCAGGCCGATGTGGGAGGTAACAGCTG
>NZ_JAFGYW010000065.1:0-862 GCF_017491595.1 Pseudomonas sp. 51_B | reverse complement strand
AGACCATCACCATCCCGGTCAACGCAAGCTCCGGCTCGGTCGACTACGTTGCGCCAAACAACGTCTACAACACCAACACCCCGCTGACCAACAGCATCACCAATGTCACTGGCGGCAACTACGAGAAACTGGTTACCACCGGTACTCCTAGCACCACGGTCACCGACGACCCGGCGAAGCTGGACACCACCGGTGTCACCTTGACGGCTACCAACACCGTCCAGGAAGGTGGCCAAATCACCTACACCGCCAAGCTGACCAACCCAGCCGGTAGTGAGATGAAGGTCACCCTCAGCAATGGTGCGGTCATCACCATCGCCAAGGGCCTGAGCGAAGGCACCATCACCGTCGACGCACCGAAAAACACCGTGTACGTCGACGCCGGTAAGGTTGAAGCGACCATCACCGGCACGACCGGTGGTGACTTTGAGAAGCTCAACGTCAGCTCGACGCCGGCGGTTACTTCGGTCACCGACACCATCGACACCAGCACCGTGACCCTGAGCGCCACGCCATCGGCCGTCGAGGGTGGAGTGGTCACCTATACCGCTACCGTCAGCGCGCCGGTCACTGGTTCGCCATTGGTGATCTCCCTGGCCAACGGCCAAAGCATCACCATTGGCCTGAATCAGACCACCGGCTCCGTGGACTTCGTGGCACCTAACAACGTATATGCCACCAACCCGACGCTGACCAACAGCATCACGGGGGTAACGGGCGGCAACTACGAAAAATTGGTCACCGCTGGTACACCGACCACCACGGTAACCGACAACCCTGCCAACCTGGACACCACTACCGTCAGCCTCAGCGCCACCGGTACCGTCCAGGAAGGCGGCCAGATCACCTACACCGCCAAGCT
>NZ_JAFGYW010000645.1:0-231 GCF_017491595.1 Pseudomonas sp. 51_B | reverse complement strand
TGATCTTCGTGGTCATTGCCGCTTTCGCGTTTCGCGACGATATCTTCACGCGCGAGATTTGGGGCCAGAGCAACCCGCAGTTCGGCAATGTGCTGAGCCAGGTGCGCAACATGATGCTGGTCACCGTCTGGGTGTTCATCGGCATCGAAGGCGCAAGCATCTTCTCGTCACGGGCGGAAAAACGCTCCGACGTGGGCAAGGCCACGGTCATCGGCTTCATCACCGTGTTGC
>NZ_JAFGYW010000644.1:0-233 GCF_017491595.1 Pseudomonas sp. 51_B | reverse complement strand
GGTGGTGAGGATCAGGCGGAAGAGTGATTGAGCCTTTGGGGTGTATGCCTTGAGGTTGATGTTGGGGCGCAGATCGAGCGCCGCCCGCGCGGCGCATCGCGAGCTACGCTCGCTCCTACGTTTGTTTCGGGCCAATTGATCCTGCGGGATTTGCGCGCGGACGCCTTGGTGCATGGCGCGAGATAGCGTCGTATGAACCAGGCGGTCGCGCGCGCCTGTCACAGGCGTCACTG
>NZ_JAFGYW010000643.1:0-233 GCF_017491595.1 Pseudomonas sp. 51_B | reverse complement strand
GCACGTGAATGAAGCGGTAACCGATGATGCCGATGATGCCTGAGCCCAGCGCACCAATGACGATGCCTACCGGCACTGGCACGGCCTCGACCACGCCATGCAGCGACTTGCCCGCCAGCACGATGTTCGAGATGAAGAAGCCGACATAGATAAGTGCGGTGAAGAACACGATCAAAAGCGCGCCGTAGCGGCCGAACTGGCCACGGCTTTGAACCATTTGCGGAATCCCCAGC
>NZ_JAFGYW010000642.1:0-233 GCF_017491595.1 Pseudomonas sp. 51_B | reverse complement strand
GATGGGCATCCCGCAAATGATCCAGAGCCGCGCTCAGTTCGGCACCCTCGGCGCGTTACTGGTGGTGGTGATCGCCGGGGTGATGTACATCGGCTTCTTCGCCTCCAACATCGTGCTGGCGGGCAAGACCATCCACGGCATCGCCCCCAGTGTGCCAATGCCGGGTGCGATCGTGATCGGGGCGTTGAGCGCCACCGCCATCGGGGTGATCGGCTACCGCTTCATCCATATCC
>NZ_JAFGYW010000641.1:0-233 GCF_017491595.1 Pseudomonas sp. 51_B | reverse complement strand
GGATATGGATGAAGCGGTAGCCGATCACCCCGATGGCGGTGGCGCTCAACGCCCCGATCACGATCGCACCCGGCATTGGCACACTGGGGGCGATGCCGTGGATGGTCTTGCCCGCCAGCACGATGTTCGAGATGAAGAAGCCGACATAGATAAGTGCGGTGAAGAACACGATCAAAAGCGCGCCGTAGCGGCCGAACTGGCCACGGCTTTGAACCATTTGCGGAATCCCCAGC
>NZ_JAFGYW010000640.1:0-233 GCF_017491595.1 Pseudomonas sp. 51_B | reverse complement strand
GCACGTGAATGAAGCGGTAACCGATGATGCCGATGATGCCTGAGCCCAGCGCACCAATGACGATGCCTACCGGCACTGGCACGGCCTCGACCACGCCATGCAGCGACTTGCCCGCCAGCACGATGTTGGAGGCGAAGAAGCCGATGTACATCACCCCGGCGATCACCACCACCAGTAACGCGCCGAGGGTGCCGAACTGAGCGCGGCTCTGGATCATTTGCGGGATGCCCATC
>NZ_JAFGYW010000639.1:0-234 GCF_017491595.1 Pseudomonas sp. 51_B | reverse complement strand
CGAGCTTCGCTGGATCATCGGTAACCGAAGTGGTTGGGTTCCCAGCGGTTTCCAGCCTCTCGTAGTTGCCACCGGTGACATTGGTGATGCTGTTGGTCAGCGGCGTATTGGTGTTGTAGACGTTGTTTGGCGCAACGTAGTCAACCGAGCCGGAGCTTGCGTTGACCGGAATGGTAATGGTCTGGCCGTTGGCCAGGGTGATCACCAGTGGGGCACCGGTGACTGGGGCGCTGA
>NZ_JAFGYW010000638.1:0-234 GCF_017491595.1 Pseudomonas sp. 51_B | reverse complement strand
CGCGAGATAGCGTCGTATGAACCAGGCGGTCGCGCGCGTCTGCCACAGGCGTTACTGGCCCGAAACAAACGTAGGAGAGGCTCGGCTTGAGCTCTTCGGTGGAGCGCAGATCGAGCGCCGCCCGCGCAGCGCATCGCGAGCTTTGCTCGCTCCTACGTTTGTTTCGGGCCAGTAACGCCTGTGGCAGACGCGCGCGACCGCCTGGTTCATACGACGCTATCTCGCGCCATGCCC
>NZ_JAFGYW010000637.1:0-234 GCF_017491595.1 Pseudomonas sp. 51_B | reverse complement strand
CGAACTGCGGGTTGCTCTGGCCCCAAATATCGCGCGTGAAGATATCGGCGCGAAACGCGAAAGCGGCAATGACCACGAAGATCAGCAACGGCACGATTTTGGCCACGGTGGTCACTTGGTTGATGAACGCCGCCTCCTTGATGCCGCGCAGCACCAGAAAATGCACGGCCCACAGCAGCACGGAGGCGCAAGCGATGGCAACCGGCGTATTGCCCTGGCCAAATACTGGAAAGT
>NZ_JAFGYW010000636.1:0-234 GCF_017491595.1 Pseudomonas sp. 51_B | reverse complement strand
CCTTGGCGTTCGTGTTCCAGACGCTGGCCAACCGTAAACCTGAACTGGACTCGGGAGTCTATGCCTACGCCAAAGCTGGCTTCGGCGAGTACATGGGGTTTTCCTCGGCATGGGGGTACTGGATCAGCGCCTGGCTAGGGAATGTCGGCTATTTCGTATTGCTGTTCAGCACTTTGGGCTACTTCTTCCCGATCTTCGGCGAAGGTAACACCCCCGCGGCCATCATCGCTGCAT
>NZ_JAFGYW010000064.1:0-867 GCF_017491595.1 Pseudomonas sp. 51_B | reverse complement strand
GTAATAAGTCCTCGGCGCATCAGGGCAACGGGCAAATAGGCGTGATCGGAACCGATATCGGCCAGTCGTGCGCCGACCGGCACGTGAGCGGCGACGCGTTCAAGGCGCATGGACAATGTCTGTTGGTTCAACGGCGACCCCTGTTCACCCAGCGGTGGAAAAAGGGGTGCGACTCTGGCGAGCAACGCGGGCGCTGTCAAATCGCGCCGATGGAATCCCTCAAGCCATCGGCAGCACGGCGCTGCCGATGGACGTTGGCGCTTAGCCGGCGAGGGTTGCGTTGTCGATGACGAAGCGGTATTTCACGTCGCCCTTGAGCATGCGCTCGTAGGACTCGTTGATCTGGTCGGCGCGGATCAACTCGATGTCGGAAACGATGCCGTGCTCGGCGCAGAAATCCAGCACTTCCTGGGTCTCGGCGATACCGCCGATCAAGGAACCGGCCAGCACCCGGCGGCTCATCACCAGTTTGCCGGCGTGGACGGGCGGGTTCACCGGCTCGATCAGGCCGACCAGAATGTGCACACCGTCGAAACGCAGCGTGTCGAGGTACGGGTTCAAATCGTGTTGCACCGGAATGGTGTCGAGCAGGAAGTCGAAGTAACCGGCCGCGGCCTTCATCTGCTCGGCATCGGTGGAGACGATGACGTGATCGGCGCCCTGACGGCGACCTTCTTCAGCCTTGCTCGCCGAGCGGGTGAACAGCGTGACTTCCGCGCCCATCGCCTTGGCGAACTTGATGCCCATGTGGCCGAGGCCGCCCATGCCGAGAATCCCGACCTTGTCACCGGCCTTGACGCCGTAGTGCTTGAGCGGCGAGTAGGTGGTGATGCCGGCGCAGAGAATCGGTGCGGCGCTGGCCAGAGC
>NZ_JAFGYW010000635.1:0-234 GCF_017491595.1 Pseudomonas sp. 51_B | reverse complement strand
CGAACTGCGGGTTGCTCTGGCCCCAAATATCGCGCGTGAAGATATCGGCGCGAAACGCGAAAGCGGCAATGACCACGAAGATCAGCAACGGCACGATTTTGGCCACAGTGGTCACTTGGTTGATGAAGGCTGCTTCCTTGATGCCGCGCAGTACCAGAAAATGCACGGCCCACAGCAGCACCGATGCAGCGATGATGGCCGCGGGGGTGTTACCTTCGCCGAAGATCGGGAAGA
>NZ_JAFGYW010000634.1:0-234 GCF_017491595.1 Pseudomonas sp. 51_B | reverse complement strand
CCCTGGCATTCGTGTTCCAGACCCTGGCCAACCGCAAGCCCGACCTGGACGGCGGTGTGTATGCCTATGCCAAGGCAGGCTTCGGCGATTACATGGGGTTTTCCTCGGCATGGGGGTACTGGATCAGTGCCTGGATGGGCAATGTCGGCTACTTCGTGCTGCTGTTCAGCACCCTGGGCTTCTACTTTCCAGTATTTGGCCAGGGCAATACGCCGGTTGCCATCGCTTGCGCCT
>NZ_JAFGYW010000633.1:0-234 GCF_017491595.1 Pseudomonas sp. 51_B | reverse complement strand
CGAACTGCGGGTTGCTCTGGCCCCAAATATCGCGCGTGAAGATATCGGCGCGAAACGCGAAAGCGGCAATGACCACGAAGATCAGCAACGGCACGATTTTGGCCACGGTGGTCACTTGGTTGATGAAGGCTGCTTCCTTGATGCCGCGCAGTACCAGAAAATGCACGGCCCACAGCAGCACCGATGCAGCGATGATGGCCGCGGGGGTGTTACCTTCGCCGAAGATCGGGAAGA
>NZ_JAFGYW010000632.1:0-235 GCF_017491595.1 Pseudomonas sp. 51_B | reverse complement strand
GCAGCTGCAAGTTGCAAGCTTCAAGCGGCAAGCAAGATCAAAAGCAAGAGCAAGAGCTGCGGCGCTTTTGATGTAGCTTGCAGCTTGATGCTGAAGCTTGAAAGGAAGGCAGCTGCAAGTTGCAAGCTTCAAGCGGCAAGCAAGATCAAAAGCAAGAGCAAGAGCTGCGGCGCTTTTGATGTAGCTTGCAGCTTGATGCTGAAGCTTGAAAGGAAGGCAGCTGCAAGTTGCAAGC
>NZ_JAFGYW010000631.1:0-235 GCF_017491595.1 Pseudomonas sp. 51_B | reverse complement strand
TCCCTCACTCCGGCCTTGCTCCCGGGAGGACCGCGCTGCAGGCCCCATCCTGGGGCCCAGCGCTTGACGGGCATCCATGCCCGTCACCTCCCTCCGCAAGCCCTGCGTTCGGCCTCCTGAAGTCGCATTCGGCGTTTGCTGCACCACCGCGCGCTTTAAAGCAAAAACAACAGCAAAAACAACAGCAATAGCCACAGCGGAGTTTGGGTGGCCAGAATTGAAAAAACCGCCACTA
>NZ_JAFGYW010000630.1:0-236 GCF_017491595.1 Pseudomonas sp. 51_B | reverse complement strand
GCAGAACCTGGGTAGCCTGTGGACTACCCCTGCGCCATTGGCTCAGCCTTCGGTCTGATGGCTGAATGCCGGCCCTATGGGGTTCAATCTGAGCCTTTTAGCGCCTGTGAGATCGAGCGCCGCCCGCCCGGCGCATCGCGAGCTGCGCTCGCTCCTACGTTTGTTTCGGGCCAATTGATCCTGTGGGATTTGCGCGCGGACGCCTTGATGCATGGCGCAATATCGCGTCATACAAA
>NZ_JAFGYW010000629.1:0-236 GCF_017491595.1 Pseudomonas sp. 51_B | reverse complement strand
CTTGCTGTCCTGGGCATTGTTGTGCGCCGAAATTCTTTTTGCCACGGCCCGTGACAAGACCATGCCGCGCTTTCTGGCCAAGGAAAACGCCAACCACGTGCCTGCCAATGCGCTGTGGCTGACCAACGCGATGGTGCAGATCTTCCTGGTCATCACGCTGTTCTCCAACAGTACCTACCTGTCGCTGATCTACCTCGCCACCTCGATGATCCTGGTGCCTTACCTGTGGTCAGCGG
>NZ_JAFGYW010000628.1:0-236 GCF_017491595.1 Pseudomonas sp. 51_B | reverse complement strand
CCGCCGACCACAGGTAGGGCACCAGAATCATCGACGAGGCGAGGTAGATCAGGCTGGTATAGGTGCCGGCCGAAAACAGGGTGATCAGCAAGAACCCCTGGATCATGCAGTTGGTCAGCCACAGCGCGTTCGCCGGCACCTGGTTGGCGTTTTCCCGGCGCAGGAACTCCGGCATCGTGTGGTCCTTGGCCGCAGCGAACATGATCTCGGCGCACAGCAACACCCAGGACAACAGG
>NZ_JAFGYW010000627.1:0-237 GCF_017491595.1 Pseudomonas sp. 51_B | reverse complement strand
CCAAGGGCCTGAGCGAAGGCACCATCACCGTCGACGCACCGAAAAACACCGTGTACGTCGACGCCGGTAAGGTTGAAGCGACCATCACCGGCACGACCGGTGGTGACTTCGAGAAGCTCAACGTCAGCTCGACGCCGGCGGTTACTTCGGTCACCGACACCATCGACACCAGCACCGTGACCCTGAGCGCCACGCCATCGGCCGTCGAGGGTGGAGTGGTCACCTATACCGCTACCG
>NZ_JAFGYW010000626.1:0-237 GCF_017491595.1 Pseudomonas sp. 51_B | reverse complement strand
TATTGCTGTTCAGCACTTTGGGCTACTTCTTCCCGATCTTCGGCGAAGGTAACACCCCCGCGGCCATCATCGCTGCATCGGTGCTGCTGTGGGCCGTGCATTTTCTGGTACTGCGCGGCATCAAGGAGGCGGCGTTCATCAACCAAGTGACCACCGTGGCCAAAATCGTGCCGTTGCTGATCTTCGTGGTCATTGCCGCTTTCGCGTTTCGCGCCGATATCTTCACGCGCGATATTT
>NZ_JAFGYW010000063.1:0-874 GCF_017491595.1 Pseudomonas sp. 51_B | reverse complement strand
AATTGCAGCCCGTCCGGCCCTACCGCCAGGTTGGTGACGGCGGCAGGTGCAGTGATATCCGGAGCGTCGAATTGCAGCGGCGCCGAGGTGTTGCCAGCGGCGTCGACCAGGCGCACGTCCAGTGCTTGGCCATTGGCCTGGGCCGGCGACAGGGTGAGGCTGAAGGTGCCATCGGTCCCCACTTGGCCGCTGCCAATCAGGTTACCGGCGGCGTCACGCACCTGCACCGTAGTGCCAGGCTCACCGCGCCCGGTCAGGGTAACGCCGTCGGCAAGAGTAAGGTCAGTCGGTTGCGCTGGGGGTTGCAGATCGGGGGCAGTCAGCAGGCTTGGCGTCGACACGTTGCCGGCAGCATCGGTGAGGGTGACCTGTAGGGACGAGCCGTTGGTGACAGGTGCGGTCAGCACCACATTGAACGTGCCATCGGCCTGAACGATGCCGGTGCCGATCACCTGGCCTTGGTCATCCAGCACTTTGACCGTCGCGCCCACTTCGCCACGGCCCGATACCAAGCGGCCGTCGCCGCTGATGGCCAGGCCGCTGGCAGGCTGTGGCGGTGTGGTATCGGTGCCGCCGTCGATGTCCGGCGCAGTGACGGTGCTGGCCGCAGAGGCATTGCCAGCCGCATCGGTAGCCGTGACCTGTAAAGACTCGCCGTCCACCTGCGGGGGCGCGAGACTGATGCTGAATACACCGGTCGGGCCCACCACGGCGGAACCCAGCACGGTGGTGCCGTCAGCAGCCAGGACCCGCACGGTGCTGCCAGGCTCGGCCCGGCCGGTGACGAGGGTGCCGTCTGCGCTGACCTCAAGCTCGCTTGGCGCTGTGGGGGCGGTGATGTCGGGTGCGCCGATCTGCGTGGGCAGCGACGATG
>NZ_JAFGYW010000625.1:0-237 GCF_017491595.1 Pseudomonas sp. 51_B | reverse complement strand
TCAAGCGCTGGGCCCCAGGATGGGGCCTGCAGCGCGGTCCTCCCGGGAGCAAGGCCGGAGGGAGGGAACCCCGGAGCGCAGCGTAGGGGCCGGATGATGGGAGCGAGCGTTTTTTGGTTACTTTTTGTCGCGTTTGACAAAAAGTGACCCGCCGTAAGGGCGGAAAGGTGACTGTGCGTCGCCCCCGCAAATGAATGTTTTCAGCTGAGTCAAAACCTCTGCGGTTTGGCTTTTGGC
>NZ_JAFGYW010000624.1:0-237 GCF_017491595.1 Pseudomonas sp. 51_B | reverse complement strand
AGATGTCGGCGGTGAACACCTCGAGCTTGAAGGCGAACAGGCAAATCAGCGCAAACAGCACCAGCGGCACGACCTTGGCCACAGTGGTGACCAGGTTGATGAAGGCTGCTTCCTTGATGCCGCGCAGCACCAGAAAATGCACGGCCCACAGCAGCACGGAGGCGCAAGCGATGGCAACCGGCGTATTGCCCTGGCCAAATACTGGAAAGTAGAAGCCCAGGGTGCTGAACAGCAGCA
>NZ_JAFGYW010000623.1:0-237 GCF_017491595.1 Pseudomonas sp. 51_B | reverse complement strand
CTGCATAGGCATTTGGCCTTGTTTTGCCCTGCTGTTGCATTGCTTTTGCCCTCCTCTGCTTTTGCTTTTGCTTTTGCTTTTGAGCGCGCGGTAGTTCAGCAAACGCCGAATGCGACTTCAGGAGGCCGAGCGCAGGACTTGCGGAGGGAGGTGACGGGCATGGATGCCCGTCAAGCGCTGGGCCCCAGGATGGGGCCTGCAGCGCGGTCCTCCCGGGAGCAAGGCCGGAGTGAGGCC
>NZ_JAFGYW010000622.1:0-237 GCF_017491595.1 Pseudomonas sp. 51_B | reverse complement strand
AATTGCGATGCTGGCGCACAGTCACCCTTCCGCCCTTACGGCGGGTCACTTTTTGACGGGTCAAAAAGTAACCAAAAACCCCTCGCTCCCATCATCCGGCCCCTACGCTGCGCTCCGGGGTTCCCTCGCTCCGGCCTTGCTCCCGGGAGGACCGCGCTGCAGGCCCCATCCTGGGGCCCAGCGCTTGACGGGCCCATGCCCGTCACCTCCCTCCGCAAGACCTGCGCTCGGCCTCCT
>NZ_JAFGYW010000621.1:0-237 GCF_017491595.1 Pseudomonas sp. 51_B | reverse complement strand
TCAAGCGCTGGGCCCCAGGATGGGGCCTGCAGCGCGGTCCTCCCGGGAGCAAGGCCGGAGCGAGGGAACCCCGGAGCGCAGCGTAGGGGCCGGATGATGGGAGCCAGCGTTTTTTGGTTACTTTTTGACCCGTCAAAAAGTGACCCGCCGTAAGGGCGGAAGGGTGACTGTGCGCCAGCATCGCAATTGAATGTGTGTGCGCTTTCAAGGCCCCATCCCCGGAGTCAAAAGTCAAAA
>NZ_JAFGYW010000620.1:0-237 GCF_017491595.1 Pseudomonas sp. 51_B | reverse complement strand
GCGGTGGCGACGCACAGTCACCTTTCCGCCCTTACGGCGGGTCACTTTTTGTCAAACGCGACAAAAAGTAACCAAAAAACGCTGGCTCCCATCATCCGGCCCCTACGCTGCGCTCCGGGGTTCCCTCGCTCCGGCCTTGCTCCCGGGAGGACCGCGCTGCAGGCCCCATCCTGGGGCCCAGCGCTTGACGGGCATCCATGCCCGTCACCTCCCTCCGCAAGCCCTGCGTTCGGCCTC
>NZ_JAFGYW010000619.1:0-238 GCF_017491595.1 Pseudomonas sp. 51_B | reverse complement strand
CCCCGACTGCACGGCGGCCACCTCGGACGACGCCGAGGTGATCATTACCAAGCCCAGGCCAAGCAGCGCCAGGCAACCGGCCAGCAGCGGGAAGTCCAGGTCGATGCCACGGCCGCTGATCAGCGGCCGTGGCATCGACCTGGACTTCCCGCTGCTGGCCGGTTGCCTGGCGCTGCTTGGCCTGGGCTTGGTAATGATCACCTCGGCGTCGTCCGAGGTGGCCGCCGTGCAGTCGGGG
>NZ_JAFGYW010000618.1:0-239 GCF_017491595.1 Pseudomonas sp. 51_B | reverse complement strand
CATCGACGAGGCGAGGTAGATCAGGCTGGTATAGGTGCCGGCCGAAAACAGGGTGATCAGCAAGAACCCCTGGATCATGCAGTTGGTCAGCCACAGCGCATTGGCAGGCACGTGGTTGGCGTTTTCCCGGCGCAGGAACTCCGGCATCGTGTGGTCCTTGGCCGCAGCGAACATGATCTCGGCGCACAGCAACACCCAGGAAAACAGGGCGCCGAGCAGCGAGATCATCAACCCGCCGG
>NZ_JAFGYW010000617.1:0-239 GCF_017491595.1 Pseudomonas sp. 51_B | reverse complement strand
TCTGGCCAAGGAAAACGCCAACCACGTGCCTGCCAATGCGCTGTGGCTGACCAACTGCATGATCCAGGGGTTCTTGCTGATCACCCTGTTTTCGGCCGGCACCTATACCAGCCTGATCTACCTCGCCACCTCGATGATCCTGGTGCCTTACCTGTGGTAAGCGGCGTATGCCTTCCTGCTGGCACTGCGCAGCGAGCCATACGAACAGGCCCTGGCCGACCGCAAGAAGGACCTGATCA
>NZ_JAFGYW010000616.1:0-239 GCF_017491595.1 Pseudomonas sp. 51_B | reverse complement strand
CCATCAGGTCTTTGCGCCTTAGGCCCCGCTGGCCCTGGTAGCCTTCCCCGCGCCACGCGATCAATAGCGCGTAAGCCGCCGACCACAGGTAGGGCACCAGAATCATCGACGAGGCGAGGTAGATCAGCGACAGGTAGGTACTGTTGGAGAACAGCGTGATGACCAGGAAGATCTGCACCATCGCGTTGGTCAGCCACAGCGCGTTCGCCGGCACCTGGTTGGGGTAAGGCGTCAGGTAC
>NZ_JAFGYW010000062.1:0-961 GCF_017491595.1 Pseudomonas sp. 51_B | reverse complement strand
GACAAAGCCACGCGGATCAAAAACAAAATGATCATCCTCGACTGCTGCGAAAGCGGTTCGGCCGGCGAAGTGCGCGCCCTGCGCAGCGAGAGCAGCATGGTCAGCGAGGGTATGACGATCCTCACCGCCTGCAAAAAAGCCGAGCCGGCGCTGGAGGGCGCGCAGCACGGCGTATTCACCGGCCTGCTCCTGCAAGCGCTGCATGGCGGCGCGGCGAATATCCTCGGCAAAATCACCCCCGGCAGTCTGTATTCCTTCGTCGACAACGCCCTCGGTGCCTGGGAGCAGCGTCCGGTGTTCAAGACCAATGTGTCGCAGTTCATTTCCCTGCGCGAAGTCTCGCCGCTGATTCCCAAGGAGATCCTGCGCAAATTGCCCGACTGGTTTGCCGAAGCCGAATCGGTCTTGCCGCTCGACCCCAGCTACGAACCCACCGAAAAGGCGTTCGTGCCTGAGCACGGCGAGGTCTTCGCCCAGTTGCAGAAGTGCAACCGCCACAGCCTGATCGAACCGGTCGACGCCGAGCACATGTACTACGCCGCCATTCACTCGACCGGCTGCCGCCTGAAGGCACTCGGCGCCTATTACCGCGAACTCGCCCTCAAAGGACATTTCTGATGCCAGTCTTTATCAGCTATCGCCACATGGATCGCGCCCATGCGCTAGCCATCAACACCCGCCTGACCCAGGCGAAGATCAGGACTTACCTCGACGTGCTGGATCCGGAATCGCAGACCACCGATGACATTACCGGGGTCATTACCCGCAACATCACCGAGTGCACGCATCTGCTGGCGGTGGTGTCGGAGAAGACTGCGCAGTCCTGGTGGGTGCCGTTCGAAATTGGCGAGGCGACGATCAGTAACCGGCGGATCTGTACGTTCAAGACCGGACCGGCGCAATTGCCGATCTATCTGGACAAGTGGCCGAAGCTGAGCACGGCCAGCGATCTGGATTTCTT
>NZ_JAFGYW010000615.1:0-239 GCF_017491595.1 Pseudomonas sp. 51_B | reverse complement strand
CATCGAGGTGGCGAGGTAGATCAGCGACAGGTAGGTACTGTTGGAGAACAGCGTGATGACCAGGAAGATCTGCACCATCGCGTTGGTCAGCCACAGCGCGTTCGCCGGCACCTGGTTGGCGTTTTCCTTGGCCAGAAAGCGCGGCATGGTCTTGTCACGGGCCGTGGCAAAAAGAATTTCGGCGCACAACAATGCCCAGGACAGCAAGGCCCCAAGCAGCGACACCGCCAGCCCAATAC
>NZ_JAFGYW010000614.1:0-240 GCF_017491595.1 Pseudomonas sp. 51_B | reverse complement strand
ACGGCCAGTTCAGCGTCACCCTGAGCCCTGCCGCCAACACGGGCGCGGTGCTCAGTGTGGTGCAGACAGATGCCGCACTCAACGCCTCACCCGAACAGCAAGTCACGGCACCCGGCGCTGCAGCGCCGGGTGCCGTGACTTGCTGTTCGGGTGAGGCGTTGAGTGCGGCATCTGTCTGCACCACACTGAGCACCGCGCCCGTGTTGGCGGCAGGGCTCAGGGTGACGCTGAACTGGCCGT
>NZ_JAFGYW010000613.1:0-240 GCF_017491595.1 Pseudomonas sp. 51_B | reverse complement strand
GGTGCCGGTGCCAATCCTGAGGTCGGCCGTCAGGCTGCACTCGAGGACCGTGAGCGCATTGCCGAGGTGCTGCAGGGCACCAACATGGTGTTCATCACCACCGGCATGGGTGGCGGTACCGGTACCGCCACCCATGCCGGTGGTGATGAACACCATGTTGGTGCCCTGCAGCACCTCGGCAATGCGCTCACGGTCCTCGAGTGCAGCCTGACGGCCGACCTCAGGATTGGCACCGGCACC
>NZ_JAFGYW010000612.1:0-240 GCF_017491595.1 Pseudomonas sp. 51_B | reverse complement strand
CGGTCAGCCAAGGCCGATTAGGCTGGCTGTTTTGCAGCCTTTCACGGGTGAACCCGCGCAAGGCTGCAACGCGGCCGCCAATCGATACCCCTTGACTGACTGCCGTTAGCTACCTGGCCGGTTTTTTAGATGCGAATCAGAACGAGGCGTTAGCCAGACCGTCCAGGTAGCGCTCGACATCCAGTGCCGCCATGCAGCCGGCACCGGCCGAGGTGATTGCCTGGCGGTAAACGTGGTCAG
>NZ_JAFGYW010000611.1:0-240 GCF_017491595.1 Pseudomonas sp. 51_B | reverse complement strand
CGATGATTGGTGGCGGGATCTTTTCGCTGCCGCAGAACATGGCCGCCAGTGCCGGCGTCGGCGCGGTTCTAATTGGCTGGGCAATCACCGCAGTGGGCATGCTGACCCTGGCATTCGTGTTCCAGACGCTGGCCAACCGTAAACCTGAACTGGACTCGGGAGTCTATGCCTACGCCAAAGCTGGCTTCGGCGAGTACATGGGGTTTTCCTCGGCATGGGGGTACTGGATCAGTGCCTGGA
>NZ_JAFGYW010000610.1:0-240 GCF_017491595.1 Pseudomonas sp. 51_B | reverse complement strand
GCACCGCAGCCATCGACGGGTTCTGCAGCTTGGCCAGCTCCGGCTGGGTCATGATGCCTAGCGAAAGCACGTTGACCAGCACCAGGAACAGCAACACGGTGATGAAGCCGATGACCGTGGCCTTGCCGACATCCGACCGGCGCTGTGCGCGCCCCGAATAAACGCTGGCGCCTTCGATACCGATGAACACGAACACGGTGACCAGCATCATGTTGCGCACCTGGCTCAGCACATTGCCGA
>NZ_JAFGYW010000609.1:0-240 GCF_017491595.1 Pseudomonas sp. 51_B | reverse complement strand
GCCAGGCGCTGATCCAGTACCCCCATGCTGATGAGAAACCCATGTAATCGCCGAAGCCTGCCTTGGCATAGGCATACACACCGCCGTCCAGGTCGGGCTTGCGGTTGGCCAGGGTCTGGAACACGAATGCCAGGGTCAGCATGCCCACAGCGGTGATTGCCCAGCCAATTAGAACCGCGCCGACGTCGGCGCGGGCAGCCATGTTCTGCGGCAGCGAAAAGATCCCGCCACCGATCATCG
>NZ_JAFGYW010000608.1:0-240 GCF_017491595.1 Pseudomonas sp. 51_B | reverse complement strand
TTCATACGACGCTATCTCGCGCCATGCCCCAAGGCGTCCGCGCGCAAATCCCGCAGGCATAATTGGCCCGAAACAAACGTAGGAGCGAGCAAAGCTCGCGATGCGCCGCGCGGGCGGCGCTCGATCTGCGCTCCACCGAAGAGCTCAAGCCGAGCCTCTAGGCGTAAGTGAACAGCATTAGGATGTTTGCGAGATTTCAATGCCCTGCTCTTGATGGGTGGGCCTGCGTCGCGAAAGGGC
>NZ_JAFGYW010000607.1:0-240 GCF_017491595.1 Pseudomonas sp. 51_B | reverse complement strand
AGTACTCGCCCCTGTGATTGAGGGCGTGCAACTTGGCCGGGTCTAGGAAGCGGCCACTAGTGCGGTCCCGAGGGAAGGCATCGTCCTCGTACGAATTCCAGAGACCTTGCACCACCTGGACATGTTCACGGGCAATGCGGTAGCGCACGGCATGAGGCGGGTGCTGGTCCTTGCCGAAGTTATCCGCGGTACCCGACAGCCACGATGTCACCACGTTCCAGCCGGCGCGGCCGCCGCTGA
>NZ_JAFGYW010000606.1:0-240 GCF_017491595.1 Pseudomonas sp. 51_B | reverse complement strand
GCACCGAGGCCAGCGACGGGTTCTGCAAACCGGCCAGTTCCGGTTGGGTCATGACCCCCAGCGACAGTACATTGACCAACACCAACAGTGCCAACACCCCGAGAAACCCCACCACCGTGGCCTTGCCCACGTCGGAGCGTTTTTCCGCCCGTGACGAGAAGATGCTTGCGCCTTCGATGCCGATGAACACCCAGACGGTGACCAGCATCATGTTGCGTACCTGGTTCATCACGCTGCCAA
>NZ_JAFGYW010000061.1:0-987 GCF_017491595.1 Pseudomonas sp. 51_B | reverse complement strand
AGCACCGGCTGTCGAGTTGTACGGCCGTTCAGCCACGAGTCACGGGGTCTAACGCCTACCAGTACTGATTGCCGAGCAAATCTGTGAATGGCGACTATGCGCCTAGTCAACCAGATGTGTGCTAGCCCGTCGAGACTGAAAAGCTATAACCCGCAGACCCGAGCGAAAGCGGCGGTCCTTACAAGTCCGCTCCTCGGGGAGCTTGATTGATAATTCTGTATAAGGTGATCGCAGGTTGTGCAATCATTGCTCAAAAGGGTGTACACCGCCCTTAGACGTCTTGGTATACGGACAACTGATGGACCCACGTTGCGAGTCCAGTAAATCAGGACGGGGATAATTGCGCGGTTTTGACTGCGGAAGGAAGCCAAGGCCCACCTAAAGTATGCTGCAAACATATGCAGATCCCCTGAGACAGAGTCGCTATCGTTATGTCTCCTTCCCGCGGTCAAGGCGAAACCGCAGCAAACTTCCTCAGACGCTGCCCTAACTGCGCAGTTAATAATTCTGGCAATTCGTCTCCACACTAGAAGTCGACGAACAACGAAGAGCGACGATGCCCGTTTCATGTGGTCCTCAGCGTACGGCGGGACCTCTGAGAATTGGGATACAGGACCCAAAAGGCTGAAAGGGGGCAGTGAAGTCGGACGGACTCAACGCCCCTCTTTACAGCAAATACCAGCGGCCCTGACCCCGGGGAACAGTCGCATGACGAGGCAGTTTCCAGAAACGTGTATCACATCTAGGCATGGAATCTTATGCCAGCTAACGGAACAAGCTTTGTGCCATTCGGACCTACAGTAAGCCTATATTTCGTTTTTCTGAGACCTATCCGAGTTCAGTGCGACCGTACAGCTCTGGAACCCAAAGGTTCGTTTTTTTCTTGGTACCTATTCCTCCAGGAATTACTAACCATAGTGCTCGTACGCTAGTCTAGCCTAGTAAAACCACGATCAGCCGACGGTCTGGATGCCGACGCCCGTATAC
>NZ_JAFGYW010000605.1:0-240 GCF_017491595.1 Pseudomonas sp. 51_B | reverse complement strand
GGCTCAGCACATTGCCGAACTGCGGGTTGCTCTGGCCCCAAATATCGCGCGTGAAGATATCGGCGCGAAACGCGAAAGCGGCAATGACCACGAAGATCAGCAACGGCACGATTTTGGCCACAGTGGTGACCAGGTTGATGAAGGCTGCTTCCTTGATGCCGCGCAGTACCAGAAAATGCACGGCCCACAGCAGCACCGATGCAGCGATGATGGCCGCGGGGGTGTTACCTTCGCCGAAGA
>NZ_JAFGYW010000604.1:0-241 GCF_017491595.1 Pseudomonas sp. 51_B | reverse complement strand
ACTGGTGCTGCCCCGCCTGATCAAGCAGGACGGTACCCGCCAGCCGTTCGATGAAGACAAGCTGCGCGCTGGCATGCAGCGAGCGCTGGAAAAACGCCCGGTCAGCGTCGAGCGCCTGGAAGCGGCGGTACACCGAGGCGAAGCGGATGTAGGCCACCTCGTCGAGCTTGCGCAGCTCGGCCATGACCAGTTCACCCACTACCAGCGATTTGACTTCGCGCTCGCCCGTGGCGCGCAGGCG
>NZ_JAFGYW010000603.1:0-241 GCF_017491595.1 Pseudomonas sp. 51_B | reverse complement strand
GCTTCCTTGATGCCGCGCAGTACCAGAAAATGCACGGCCCACAGCAGCACCGATGCAGCGATGATGGCCGCGGGGGTGTTACCTTCGCCGAAGATCGGGAAGAAGTAGCCCAAAGTGCTGAACAGCAGCACGAAGTAGCCGACATTGCCCATCCAGGCACTGATCCAGTACCCCCATGCCGAGGAAAACCCCATGTACTCGCCGAAGCCAGCTTTGGCGTAGGCATAGACTCCCGAGTCCA
>NZ_JAFGYW010000602.1:0-241 GCF_017491595.1 Pseudomonas sp. 51_B | reverse complement strand
GCCTCCTTGATGCCGCGCAGCACCAGAAAATGCACGGCCCACAGCAGCACGGAGGCGCAAGCGATGGCAACCGGCGTATTGCCCTGGCCAAATACTGGAAAGTAGAAGCCCAGGGTGCTGAACAGCAGCACGAAGTAGCCGACATTCCCTAGCCAGGCGCTGATCCAGTACCCCCATGCTGATGAGAAACCCATGTAATCGCCGAAGCCTGCCTTGGCATAGGCATACACACCGCCGTCCA
>NZ_JAFGYW010000601.1:0-241 GCF_017491595.1 Pseudomonas sp. 51_B | reverse complement strand
ACCAGAAAATGCACGGCCCACAGCAGCACGGAGGCGCAAGCGATGGCAACCGGCGTATTGCCCTGGCCAAATACTGGAAAGTAGAAGCCCAGGGTGCTGAACAGCAGCACGAAGTAGCCGACATTCCCTAGCCAGGCGCTGATCCAGTACCCCCATGCTGATGAGAAACCCATGTAATCGCCGAAGCCTGCCTTGGCATAGGCATACACACCGCCGTCCAGGTCGGGCTTGCGGTTGGCCA
>NZ_JAFGYW010000600.1:0-242 GCF_017491595.1 Pseudomonas sp. 51_B | reverse complement strand
ACACCTGAGCGTCGAGTTCATCGTTGATGAATGCGCAGACCACCTCGAAGCCACTTGCCAGAGTAGCGGTGTCCAGGGTCAGGCGGGCGGGCTGATAGTGCAGGTCCAGGGCGCTGCCGCTGGCGGCACGCGGTTGATTGCCCTGCGTTCGGCCGGCTACAACCACGTAGACCTGCCTGCCGCGCAGCGCCTTGGCCTGGGCATCGTACGCGTTCCGGCCTATTCACCCCATGCAGTAGCCG
>NZ_JAFGYW010000599.1:0-242 GCF_017491595.1 Pseudomonas sp. 51_B | reverse complement strand
CAGCGAGCGCAGCCACTACGGCGTCGAGGTACCTCCGGTGGCCTTCGAGGCGGCGGTGCTGTTCCTGCCCAAGTCCCGCGAACTGGCCGCCTACCTGCTCAACGCACTGGCCTCGCGCCTGGCAGGCTCACTACCTGAAGTGGGCCGTCCTCGAGCTCCAGCGAAAAATGTTCGGCCAGGCTTTGCAGCGGTGTGGCCTCAGGGGCGTTATCCACGGTCACCTGCCAGAGTTGGCAATGCCG
>NZ_JAFGYW010000598.1:0-242 GCF_017491595.1 Pseudomonas sp. 51_B | reverse complement strand
CACCTCGCAACCAGCGGCAGGCGCGCAAGGCAGTTGGCGAGCAGTGGCAAGACAGCCGCGTCGATGCAGTGGGCAAGATCACCAAAGCGCTGGTTACCGCCGACGATGGTCGCCAGGCTGCGCGGGGGCTGGTGGCGCCATGTTTGGCGGCTGCGGCCGAATGAAAGGCTGACTCGATGCCTGCGCCGGGGGCGGCATCGGCTGTGGGCTGGATACGGGGGCTGAGCCCAATTCGGGCAGGG
>NZ_JAFGYW010000597.1:0-242 GCF_017491595.1 Pseudomonas sp. 51_B | reverse complement strand
GCGCCGCCCGCGCGGCGCATCGCGAGCTTTGCTCGCTCCTACGTTTGTTTCGGGCCAGTAACGCCTGTGACAGGCGCGCGCGACCGCCTGGTTCATACAACGCGATATCGCGCCAGGCCCCAAAGCGCCGCGACCACTCTTGCAGCGGCAGGTCGAGGCGGTACAGGTTGGCACCGTCGAGTGACGGCGGTTGATTGGTGACTTCGTGGGTTTCAGCGTACTGGTGCAGGTTCATCGGGAGC
>NZ_JAFGYW010000596.1:0-242 GCF_017491595.1 Pseudomonas sp. 51_B | reverse complement strand
TGTGCGCTTTCAAGGCCCCATCCCCGGAGTCAAAAGTCAAAAGTCAAAAGTCAAAAGCCAAAAGCCAAACCGCAGCGGTTTTGACTCAGCTGAAAACATTCAATTGCGATGCTGGCGCACAGTCACCCTTCCGCCCTTACGGCGGGTCACTTTTTGACGGGTCAAAAAGTAACCAAAAACCCCTCGCTCCCATCATCCGGCCCCTACGCTACGCTCCGGGGTTCCCTCACTCCGGCCTTGCT
>NZ_JAFGYW010000060.1:0-1094 GCF_017491595.1 Pseudomonas sp. 51_B | reverse complement strand
CGGTACCGGTACCGCCACCCATGCCGGTGGTGATGAACACCATGTTGGTGCCCTGCAGCACCTCGGCAATGCGCTCACGGTCCTCGAGTGCAGCCTGACGGCCGACCTCAGGATTGGCACCGGCACCCAGACCTTTGGTCACGCCGGTACCCAGTTGCAGAATGGTGCGTGCGCCGATGTTTTTCAGCGCCTGAGCATCGGTGTTGGCGCAGATGAACTCGACGCCTTCGATGCTGCTCTTGACCATGTGGTTAACGGCGTTACCACCACCACCACCTACGCCGATCACCTTGATGACCGGACTTTGCGGGACGTTGTCTACGAGCTCGAACATTTTCCCTCTCCTTACAGTTCTCTAGTTGTCGCGCCTACCACTACTGCTTTGAAACTTAGAAGTTGCCCTGGACCCACCGCTTGAAGCGCTCAAGCACTGGGGCCTTCGGTTCATCGCCATAGCTGTTGCTGCTGCTGTTGCTGTTACCGGTCAGGACCAGGTCCTCGGACTGCTTGAGCAGGCCATAGGTGAGCAAGCCCACGCCGGTGGAATAGATCGGGTTGCGCACCACGTCGCTCAGCCCCCGAACGCTGTGCGGTACGCCCAGGCGCACCGGCATATGGAAAATTTCCTCGGCCAGTTCCACGGCCCCTTCCATCTTCGCGGTGCCACCGGTGAGGACGATGCCGGCCGGCACCAGGTCCTCGTAACCGCTGCGGCGCAGCTCGGCCTGGATCAGCGTGAAGAGTTCGTCGTAACGTGGCTCCACCACCTCGGCCAAGGCCTGGCGCGAAAGCTCGCGGGGCGGACGATCGCCAACGCTAGGCACTTTGATGGTTTCGCCTGCACCGGCCAGTTTGGCCAGGGCACAGGCGTAGCGGATCTTGATTTCCTCTGCGTACTGGGTAGGGGTACGCAGGGCCATGGCGATATCGTTGGTGACCTGGTCGCCAGCGATTGGAATGACTGCCGTATGGCGGATAGCACCCTCGGTGAAGATCGCGATATCGGTGGTGCCGCCGCCGATGTCCACCAAGCACACGCCCAACTCTTTCTCGTCATCGGTCAGCACCGAGTAGGCCGAAGCCAGCTGCTCGAG
>NZ_JAFGYW010000595.1:0-242 GCF_017491595.1 Pseudomonas sp. 51_B | reverse complement strand
ATTAGTTGCACTTGTGGTCGGCTCGATGATTGGTGGCGGGATCTTTTCGCTGCCGCAGAACATGGCCGCCAGTGCCGGCGTCGGCGCGGTTCTAATTGGCTGGGCAATCACCGCAGTGGGCATGCTGGCCTTGGCGTTCGTGTTCCAGACGCTGGCCAACCGTAAACCTGAACTGGACTCGGGAGTCTATGCCTACGCCAAAGCTGGCTTCGGCGAGTACATGGGGTTTTCCTCGGCATGGG
>NZ_JAFGYW010000594.1:0-242 GCF_017491595.1 Pseudomonas sp. 51_B | reverse complement strand
TTCAGCTGAGTCAAAACCGCTGCGGTTTGGCTTTTGGCTTTTGACTTTTGACTTTTGACTTTTGACTCCGGGGATGGGGCCTTGAAAGCGCACACACATTCAATTGCGATGCTGGCGCACAGTCACCTTTCCGCCCTTACGGCGGGTCACTTTTTGTCAAACGCGACAAAAAGTAACCAAAAAACGCTGGCTCCCATCATCCGGCCCCTACGCTGCGCTCCGGGGTTCCCTCGCTCCGGCCT
>NZ_JAFGYW010000593.1:0-242 GCF_017491595.1 Pseudomonas sp. 51_B | reverse complement strand
ACTGATCGCATTGGTGGTCGGCTCGATGATCGGTGGCGGGATCTTTTCGCTGCCGCAGAACATGGCCGCCAGTGCCGGCGTCGGCGCGGTTCTAATTGGCTGGGCAATCACCGCAGTGGGCATGCTGACCCTGGCATTCGTGTTCCAGACCCTGGCCAACCGCAAGCCCGACCTGGACGGCGGTGTGTATGCCTATGCCAAGGCAGGCTTCGGCGATTACATGGGTTTCTCATCAGCATGGG
>NZ_JAFGYW010000592.1:0-243 GCF_017491595.1 Pseudomonas sp. 51_B | reverse complement strand
CATGTTCGCTGCGGCCAAGGACCACACGATGCCGGAGTTCCTGCGCCGGGAAAACGCCAACCAGGTGCCGGCGAACGCGCTGTGGCTGACCAACGCGATGGTGCAGATCTTCCTGGTCATCACGCTGCCAAGCTCGGGAGTACCCACGGCCCAGATGTCGGCGGTGAACACCTCGAGCTTGAAGGCGAACAGGCAAATCAGCGCAAACAGCACCAGCGGCACGACCTTGGCCACAGTGGTGAC
>NZ_JAFGYW010000591.1:0-243 GCF_017491595.1 Pseudomonas sp. 51_B | reverse complement strand
ACCACCTTGGCGATGTGCTCGTGGCTCAGGCCTTCGCGCTGCATCAAGTGCAGCAGCGCGTCAGCGGCGGGATGGGTGTGGCGGCAGGAGGCATGGAACTTGAAGGAGGTTTCCGCCAGTGCCCAGCTTCTGGAGTTCCGCGACCTGGCACTGACCGACCCGCACGTCGCCAGCCTGCGCGACAAGGTCGAAATGCAACTGGACGCTGAAGTGGATGCCGCCTACCCGGCGCGCTGGCTGGGG
>NZ_JAFGYW010000590.1:0-243 GCF_017491595.1 Pseudomonas sp. 51_B | reverse complement strand
CGACACCCGCCAAGTGCTGGAACGGCAGCTGAGCGAGCTCGACAAGGACCGTTATTGGCTCAGCACACGCCGGTGGATGGCTAGCCTGAGCGGCTTGATGGCGTTGGGTGCTTTGATGGCGGGTGTCGATGCGCCCGGCAAGTTGTTTACGCGCGGCCCAAGGCAATGCCTGGAGCAAGGCATCGCTAGGTTCTGCCAGCCATTGTCGAGTGATGCGTGCCTGCTCTTGAGCCGTTTCAGCCC
>NZ_JAFGYW010000589.1:0-243 GCF_017491595.1 Pseudomonas sp. 51_B | reverse complement strand
GCATAATTGGCCCGAAACAAACGTAGGAGCGAGCGCAGCTCGCGATGCGCCGCGCGGGCGGCGCTCGATCTGCGCTCCACCGAAGAGCTCACGCCGAACCTCTAGGCTTAAATGGTCAGCATTAGCCCGAGGGCTGGTTTGAGTACTGCGTGTCGTGATCAACCGCGCGGCTTGCCGCGGCCACGACTGGCTGGCTTGTCACCCTCAGGTTTGCCTGGACGCTTACGCATCTCGCTCGGGCGC
>NZ_JAFGYW010000588.1:0-243 GCF_017491595.1 Pseudomonas sp. 51_B | reverse complement strand
CGGGAGGACCGCGCTGCAGGCCCCATCCTGGGGCCCAGCGCTTGACGGGCATCCATGCCCGTCACCTCCCTCCGCAAGTCCTGCGCTCGGCCTCCTGAAGTCGCAATCTGTGTCGCCTGAACTACCGTGCGCTCAAAAGCAAAAGCAAAAGCAAAAGCAGAGGAGGGCAAAAGCAATGAAACAGCGGGGCAAAACAACGCAAGTCGCCTACTCAGGCGCCTGAACTATCGTTCTCTTTCGCCC
>NZ_JAFGYW010000587.1:0-243 GCF_017491595.1 Pseudomonas sp. 51_B | reverse complement strand
AAACCCTGGCGATGCTCGCTGTGCGCTATCAAGTCAGCGTGACCAGCCTGCGCAGCACCAACAACCTCAAGAGCGATGAGCTCAAGGTTGGCCAGCAACTCGACATTCCTGCTACCACGCTGGCCGCTCGACCACCTCACCTGCGGCAATCTGGTTGGCCAGCCGCGGGCTTAGCAGCTGTATGCGCGAGCCGCCACTCATTGTGCGGCCAGCGTGGTAGCAGGAATGTCGAGTTGCTGGCCA
>NZ_JAFGYW010000586.1:0-243 GCF_017491595.1 Pseudomonas sp. 51_B | reverse complement strand
GCGGGATCTTTTCGCTGCCGCAGAACATGGCTGCCCGCGCCGACGTCGGCGCGGTTCTAATTGGCTGGGCAATCACCGCAGTGGGCATGCTGACCCTGGCATTCGTGTTCCAGACCCTGGCCAACCGCAAGCCCGACCTGGACGGCGGTGTGTATGCCTATGCCAAGGCAGGCTTCGGCGATTACATGGGTTTCTCATCAGCATGGGGGTACTGGATCAGCGCCTGGCTAGGGAATGTCGGCT